>DASRUN010000036.1:0-42017 GCA_035655435.1 archaeon
CAATACAGTTCCGTATTCTGTTCCTGCCAAATTGTTTATGGCTTCTCTTACATTTTTTGCGTCCATTATTTTGTTCATTTTTCCTTTTGAAATCGAAATTGGTTCCATTATGAACGGCTCTATTTTTTCCTTTGCCTCTCCAAGATGTTTGTTCACAAGTATTGTTTTGATGTTATTTATGTCGTATTTTCCGAACATTTCCATTATGCTTTGCCTTGCTTTTTCCGGGGTTATTTTCACTATTTTTTTGAGTGTTCTTGAAAAGTTTTTGGTTGTTGCAAACTCTATTTGGTCCTCAATTGTTCTTTCCTTGAGCGCGCTTGCAACAAGATCCTCTCTGTATTGTGTTTTTTCGAGCAGCGAGTATAATTCTCCAATGCTTTTTGCTTCCGCAAGCGCATTAAGTTCTTTTTCGCTCAAAAGGCTTTGTTTCATTGCCTTTACGCGTGCGTTCGCGTAGCCGAATTCCAATGCTTTTACCAAACTTTCCGTTCCAGCTATGCCCATGTTTCTCACTTAAAAAGTTCCTTGAAAATCATTCCCCTTATTTCTTCGCGATTGTTTTCAAAAATCGCTTCAAGACTCGCGTCAATGCTCACATTATTGTCTTTTGAGCTGATTATCGCGCCGCCTGAAATATCGAGTGTTTTTTTTGCAATGTTCTTTGAATATTTTTTTGTAGTGGCCAAATCCTTTTGGTTCACGCTTACCATTGCCCCTGTTCCAAGTTCTTTTTCTGCATCCTTTATTATTTTTTTCATGAACAAATCATAATCTTTTCCGCCGGGCATTTCTTTGAACTCGTTCCAGATTTGTTCCATTGATTTTTCAACGAGTTTGTTGCGTGCTTCGTTCACTATTTTATTTGCCTTGAGTTTTGCCGCGCTGATCCTTTCTTTTTTTTCCGTTTCCACGGAGTTTGCGGCACTAATTTTTGCTTCCGCTTTGATCTGTTTCGTTTTTTCCTTTGCCTCGTTCAGGATTTTTTGTGATTCTTTTTCCGCATCTTTAAGCAGGCGATTCTCTTCGCTCTTTGCTTCCTGCAACAGGCTTTCTCTTACATTTTCCAATGTCATTTTTTCACCTTTTTTTTGCATTATTTGTGCCGGCGTATGAATTTTTTATGCGCCGACGTTCAATGCAAGCAATATTGCTATTACGAATCCGAAGATTACGAGTGTTTCCGGTATTGCTATCCAGATTATCATTTTTCCTGCTTGCTCCGGTTTTTCGGCTATGACTCCCATTATTGCGGAACCTATCGCTGCCTGTGCTATTCCAGTTCCGATTGCTCCACCAAGAATGGCTATTCCGGCTCCGATTGCAATTCCTCCTGCTCCTTCTATAACCATGTTTTTTACCTCCTTTTTTGTTAGTCTTTAATAAATTTTCTTTCGAATTTGAAAGGATTAAATTCTTTTCCTCCGCCTTCATAGAATTTTGAATAGAATTCCACGAAGTTGAGTCTCGCTCCCTGAATCAGCGCTTCGAACATCGCCAAAAAAGCGTTGAAGAGATGCCCTCCAATGTAAAGGGGAATCAAAATTATTATCAAGAGCCCTTTGTCAATGCTCGGAAATGCAAGGTCGTTCAAGAGAGACGCTATTACAACTCCCACCAAACCGACCGCGAGTATCCTTGCAAACGAAAAAACATTTCCCACAACACTTGGGATTTCCATTATCCCAACAATTCCCTCAATCAGAACAACAGGAACTAATGAAACCAATAGCAGAATTGCGGCAGGCAATAAATATTCCTGCGGGAAAGCATTGAACATCGCAGTTGTTACTGTTATTGTTCCGAACAAAACTGTTCCGAACCATCCTAATTTTGCAAGCGCGTGCTTTTTGTCTTTGTGTCTTGTGGCGTTGATAAAACCCAAAAGAAAACCAATTGCAATTGTAAAAACTCCCACAAGTATTGAAGCCGGAAGAAGAATGTCTATGCTATGCAATCTTTCAAATCCGTGATAGATCTGTATTCCGTGTATTCCAAGCAACGCGAATAATTCCGAGTGTGAAAATCCTGCGAATTCATCAAACACAACTCCGAATATTATTGTCGGTATTGCTCCCCACATCCAGATTTTCGCAACAGGGTTCATGATGCCGTCTTTTGGCACGATTCCAAGTATCCATTTTGCGAGTAAAAATGAAATTATTCCATAAATAACATCTCCCACAATCATTCCATAGAAAATCGGAAAGAAAACCAGGAATATCATTGTTGTGTCAAGTTCGTTGCTTTTTGGAATTGAAAGAAAATTTACAAGTGATTCGAACGGCTTCACAAGAATCGAATGTTCTGTAAGTGTCGGAGCTGCCTCGTGGGTATTTTCCAGTGTTTCGCTTGAAAAGTTTTCCACAAAAACTTTTTTTCCGAATTTTGTGTCCAAAAATGACGCGAATTCCGCAAAATTCTTTTCCGGAATGTAAGCTTCGAGCGCGAATGAGTGCTGTGTTTCCAAAAATTTTTCCGGCAGCGAGGCTTTTGCATTTTCATTCCCCAAATATTCTTTCAGCGCGGTTAATTTCACATAATTTTCCTTTGCAATTCCCTCAAGTTCTTTTGAGATGTCTGCTTTTTTCTTTTCCAGTTCCGAAATTTCCTTGTCGATTCTTTTTAATTCCTGAGAAGGTTTTCCGCTCATTTTCGGAATGCTTATTTTTTCAAATCCGTAGTTCCCCAAATCCTCTGAACTTCTTTTTCCTTTTTCAAGTGCAACAAGGAACAGTTTTTTTCCTTTTTCAATGCTTTTAGAGGAATGGCTGATTCCTTTTTTCCCAAGCGCTTCGGAAAGCTTTTCTGCGTTTGTTCCGCTTACTATTCCTGCGTTTAGTTCAATGCTTGTGTTTTCCAGTTTGTCATATTCAAAATCAAATTGCGCGAGCATTTTCATTGTGTTTTTTTCTTCTTTGTGGGTTTCTATCCTGTTTTGTGCTGTGTTCATTTCCTGCACAAGTTTTTCCGTTTCCTTTTCCAGTTTTGCGAAATTACTTTGCTTTGAGAATTCATTCAGTTCTGCCATTGAGGTTTTTTTCGCTATTTTCTGTTCCGGAAGTGCGTTCAGCATTGCCTCGGTTTTGAGCAGTTTTTCCACAATTTTGTTATTTTCCTCAAGGCTTTTCGCGTTTTTTATTTCGTGCGAGGAAAGCTGTTTGATTTCAACGCCCCCGTATTCTTCCAATCCCTCAATTGTTTTTTTGAGGTTGCTTTTCAGTCCTATAAGCCTGATTTTTCCCATTCTTTGTGGCCAAAACATGTTTTTTTCACTTTGATAGTTTTTCAATTATTTTTTTTATTGTTGCATTTGAAAGTTTCAATGAATTGATTTCTTCTGCTTGGGTTTTTGCATTTGAAATGATTTTTTGTTCTTCTTTTTGCATTTCCTTCTGTCCTTGAGTTACAATTTTTTGTTCCTCTTGCTCAGCTTCCGCTCTTGCTTTTTCAAGTATTTTTTTTGCTTCCGCGTTCGCTTCCGCATTTTTTTTCTCGGCTTTTCTCTTAGCATCTATTATAAGATTTTCTTTTTCAGTTTCCGCGCTCTTTACTTTTGTGAGTTGTTCTAGGAATTGTGTTTCTTCGGTCATTTTGTGTTCACCGTTTTTTTGGATTTCATTGCCATAATTCCGTTCGTTACTTTTCCGGCCATTGCAGGAAGCAATAAATAAATTGCAATGAGCGCTCCCGCGATCAGTATGAGTGCGGTTTCAATGCTCACTTGCTTTAGTTTTACTCCGAGTACTCCTAGAAAAATCAGCATTAAAAATATCGGGATAAGCTTGAGCAATGTGAATGCGTAAGAAAATTTTGCAAGCTCTTTTTTTTGTTCCTGCGTAAATTCTTTTTGTTTTGTTTTCATTTTTTTCATTTCCTTTTTTGTGAATCAATAAGGAACTTCCGCAAAAACGGTTTTAAAAAGCTTTCTCATTTTTTTGCAAAATTTCGCTTCAAGATTCCAAGTGTTTTTTTCCGCTTTTTTGAACGGCTTTTGAGATGGCCGTAACCTCGTCAGTTAGCACGTCGATTTCCTCGATGGTGTTGTACAAATAAAAGCTTGCCCTTGCCAGGCCTTGTTTGTTTATGCTGCTCACAATGGGTTCCGCACAGTGCATGCCGCTTCGGATGGCTATGTTTTTTGCCTCATCAAGAGCACTTGCCAAGTCAAGGGGATCAACTCCTGCGAGCTCAAATAAGACTATCGCGCGCTGCTTTTTTTCATCGCAAGGACAATATAGGTTTAGGCTCGGAATTTCTTGTGTTTTTTTCAAAAAATGCTTCAATAATTTTTGTTCGTGTTCTCGGATATTTTCCATACCGATTTTTTTCAAATATTTTACGGCTTCTCCAAAACCAATTATTTGTGCTATCGGATATGTTCCCGGTTCGAATTTTTCCATTGTTTTCAGAAATTCCGTTTTCGCGTATTCAACTTTTTTTATTGTTCCTCCGCCGAAATTGTGTGCGGGCATTTTTTCAATTAAATTTTCTTCCATGTAAAGGCATCCCACTCCTGTTGGGCCAAGCATTTTGTGGCCGGAGAAAACAAAAAAATCACAATTCAATTTTTTCACATTTACGGGAAGGTCAGGCGTGGTTTGCGCTCCATCAAGAAGGAAAAGTGCTTTGTTCTCATGCGCAATTTTTCCTATCTCGCTTGCGGGAATTATTGATGCAACTGTATTGAACGCATGCCCCATTGCAACCAATTTTGTTCTGCGGGAAACTTTTTCTTCAAAATCCTCAAAATTCAGCGTGAAATCTTCGTTAAGGTTCACGATTTTTAGTTTTGCTCCTGTTCGCAAGCAGAGCTGTTGCCATGGAATCAAATTCGCATGATGTTCCGCGGCGCTGATAATAATTTCGTCTCCTTTTTTGAAATACTTTTTTCTTTCAAGCGAGTTCGCGACAATGTTTATCCCCTCTGTTGCGTTTTTTGTAAAAATAATTTCCGTTTCCTTTGCGCCTATAAAATTTGCTATTTCTTTGCGCGATTCGTGCACCATTTCCCCTGCGCGGAAAGCGCTTTTGTGGGTTCCTCTTCCTATTTGCGCTCCGATTTTTTCGTAATAATCTCTTTCCGCATCAAGCACTTGTTTTGGTTTTAGTGAAGTAGAAGCATTGTCAAGGTAGATCAAATTGTCTCCTTGCCACAGTCTTGGAAAATCTTCGCGGATTTTGGTTGTGTTCACTCTACTATTGTGCTGTAAATGAATAATAATATTGGCAAGTCACAATTTTTGGGTTTTTGTCGAAATTTTCTTTTTGTTTTTTTTTAAAATTAGAAAAAAAGTATTTTTGGTTCAGAGGGTTTTATGCCTCTGAAGCCAAACTATAAACTGATTTGAGTGCCACCAATATTACTGCCGGTGTCACGAATACGGCTATCTGCGCCACTATTTCTCCCAAGTAAACTCCGATTCCGGGTATGATTGCGAGAGTTGATGCAGAGGTTCCTGCCGCGATTAGGCCGATTCCTGCGATGAGGAACTTTTCGGTTTCTTTATCCGTTACATTCAACGCTCCAACTATTAGTCCCAATACTATGAGAACCAATGGTATGTATGCGCTGAGTCCTCCCAAAAAGCCCTGAGCGCCGATTCCGGCTATTATTGCTATTATTACGCCGATTATGAATGCATAACCGCCTATTTTTTGGGTACCCATTTTTGAATACACCCCCAATCTAATTTTCCATTGATTCGGTTTAAAAATTTTTCCTAAAGAAAGAAAAAATTCAAGTCAAACAACGAATTTTTTTGCGTGCTTTTTGTTTTTTTCCATGATTTTAGAATTTAGTTTATAATTTTCCGTTGAAAGTAGTTTTTTTAATTGAAAACAACATTTGTTGGTTATGCTCGGTTCTTTGCGCGAAAAAACAAAACCCTTCACGCGTCTTGTTGCAAAACCTTTCGCGATGATTGGGTTTCCCCCCTTGTTGTTCACTCTTCTCGGAGTGCTTCTTGCAATAATTGCTTCTTTTTTTCTTTTCCAACAAAAATTTTCCGAAGCATTTCTTTTCACGCTTCTTGCAATTTCAATTGATCTCTTTGATGGAGAAGTTGCTCGGTTGCAGAAAAAAGAATCATTGTTCGGAAATTATTTCGAAACCATGGTTGACAAATTAGTGGAAATCATTTTGTTCATTGGAACTGCTTTTTTGTTTCCGCTTGCATCAATTTGCGCGCTCGCATTCTCAATGTTCAACAGTTATGCAAAACCCCGCGTTGCACTTGTAATTATAACAGATAATCGCGATTGGCCAGCAATAGGAGAACACGCCGAGAGAATGCTTTTGCTTCTGCTCGGAATTTTGCTTTCAATTTTTTCGCTGAAATTTTCCGGCTTCAAAGCATTGGAAATTTCATTATGGCTGATTGCAATTATTTCCGCAATCGGTTCCGTGCAAAGAATTTTTTTCGCAAAAAAACTCATTGTGGAAGCGGAAAAAAAAGGAAACGTTCTTCCGTATTTGAAAAAGTGAATCATCCCAGCAGCGATGCAATCAACGGGAATGCGATTATTGTTCCGATTGTTGCGCCGATGTTTGCGAATGCGACCACTAAAAGTATTTTTGTCACTTGGTTTTTGCTGAAATCGGAAAAGGAATTCAAGTTTCTAAGATTTTCAAAATCCTTTACTTTCGGATTTTTCATTTTCGCTTCCACATATCCTGCAACCCATCCTGCGGCAAGGAAAGGGTGTAAAGTTGTAAGCGGCGCGGCAAGGAATGCTGATATTATTGAGAAAGGGTGTCCTCGCGCAAGGAGTGCTCCAAGCGCGGATAGGCTCCCGGTTACAAGTATCCAATAGAGGATTGCGGTTCCGGTTACTTCCAATCCTTTTGTCAGAAAAATTCCGGCTATTACTGCAATGAAAATTACAGGAATTGAATAACCAATTATTTTTAGGATTCCGATTCCATTTTCTACTTTGGAAATTTTTTGAATGTCGACTTCAGTTCCTAATTGTTTTTTTATTCCTTCAACATGTCCGGCTCCCACAACCGCAAGAATTTTTTTCCCAGGAGAATGCGTAATACTGTACGCAATGTAAGTGTCTCGTTCATCAACTAAAACCGATTTTACCGATGGCATTTCTTTCGAAAGTTGCTGCATCAAGTGATTCATTACATCTTTTTCTTTGAGTTTTTCTATTCCCTCTTTTGTTATCTTGATTTTTTCCTTTGAAAAAAATCCTTCCACGATTGAAAACAAGAGTTTGAATTTTTCAATGAGAGAAGTTTTTTGCATCGCCCTTTTGAGGGTTATATTCACGTCTCTATCAAGGAGCATTATAGGGATTTTTTTTTCTTCGGCAATTTCAATTGCCCTCATCATCTCAAGCCCGGGTTTCATTCCTATTTTTTGTCCGAGCTGCCTCTGAACATTTGCAAGCAACAAGCTCAGCAAAAATAAGTATGTTTGTCCGTCGCTGATTACTTTGCTGATGTTCGTGTTCTGCCATTGGGTTCCCTGCTTTAGCTGTTTCAGCCTTTGCGCATCAAGTTCCACTCCGACAACATCCGGCTTTTCGTTTTCAATTGCCTCTTTTACTTCGTCCACGCTTTTCTGTGAGATGTGTGCCGTTCCCAAAAGAATTATTTCCTTTTCCCCGAGCTTTATCCTTTCAAGTTCCATTGCTAAAGATTGGAATGGTTCTTTTTTAAAGAGCCTCTTTTTGCATGCAAAACTATTTTTCCAAATTTTTGGCCTTGATGTTTGAAGCTTTATAATTAAAGTTTTCAACTGCGAAAATTAGTTCTGTTTAGGCAAAATTTTTTATTTGTTGAATCGAATTTGCTGAATAAAATTACTTTCCCAATAGATCGTCAAAAAATCCCTTTTTTTTGGGTTTCATTGGAGAATCTTTTGATCCTTTTTCTACAAATCTAAACTTGCCGCCAATTTCTTTTGAAGAAGTCATACGTTTAATTATGACCAGTAATGATTATTAATTTGATGCTTCCGGGCGCGTTATGTAATGAGTGTTATTTGGCTTCGAGTAATATTTATATAGCGGGTTGCACTTTCACTTTTAACCATGAACAAAATTCTTAGTGTTTTTTTGGCTTTGTTTATTCTCTCGGCTTTTGCCGGGGCAGTTACTATAAGCGCTCCTGCCTCAGTTCCTGAAAATGTTGCCTGGGGTTTTAGTGTTGATTTGCAAGGTTCCTCAGATGTTGTGGTTAAGGTTGATGATGCGCTTTTAGTGGAAGTTAAGAGCGACGGAACCGTTACAAGAGGAAAATTCAATAACGGTTTTGTTTCAACTCCGGGAAGCAGCATTGTTTATGTTTCTCATTTCGGTTTGGGTTCAGGATCACACACAATAACTGCGGATTCCTCCTCCGGAAATGCTTCCGCGGCTGTTAGTGCATTCAAGCCGTTGGACAATTCTTTTTCTGACCAACTTTCAACCGAGGTCAATCAAAAAGTTGACGCAAAGTTGGAGAGTGTTGACCAGACATTTAAAAATATTGAGGCCGATAACAAGGAGTTTTTCAGGCGCATTAATGCAACCGATGAAAAAGTTTCTTCCATTGATTCAACTATCGGTTCGATTTCAAATCGTCTTGATGCAATGGGTGCATTGGATGCAAAACTTTCCACTGTTGATGATCGCTTAGAAGTACTTGAAACAATAAGAGAAGAAGAGGAAGCCGCGCGCCTTGCAAGAGAGGAAGAATTGAAAAATTCTCCAATTACCGGTTTCGTTACACTTGCCTCTGATTTTGCAATTCCGCTTGCATTGATTGTCATTGTTGTTGTAATAGGTCTTGTGGCTTTCCTTGCAAAGGACCAGATCCTTGGTTTGGGTTCAAGCATTTACTCGAAACGCGATGAGAACAATCTCCCAATTTCTGATAAGGACATGGATGCAATGGGAAAGGCGCTTGAGGCAGAGGGCGGAAAATGGTCCTTGAAATCAAAGAAAAACCAGGAATAAATTTTTTTAATTTTTAAAATTTGAATTTTTTTCGGTTAAATTTTTTCTTTTATTTTCAATTTTTGTTTTTTTAATTCAGCCTAAATTTTATTGCATTGTGTTTTTTTCCTATTTTTTATTTTCAATCGCCGCTTTCACAAATCCATAGTATGCAGGGTTTGGTCTCATTGGTCTTGAAGTGAATTCCGCATGATATTGTGTTCCTAAAAAGAATGGATGATCTTTCAGTTCCAATATCTGCATTATTTTCTTGTTTGAATCTGCGGGCGTTCCGGAAAAAACCATGCCTTTTTTCTCCAATTGATCTATGAATTTTGTGTTTACATTAAACCTATGCCTGAATCTCTCGCGGACAATTTCTTTTCCGTAAAGTTTGTGTGCAAGTGTTCCTTTTTTCACTTTAATATCAAATCCGCCAAGGCGCATTGTTCCTCCAAGTCCCTCAATCTCTTCCTGTTCAGGGAGGATGCAGATAACATTATTTTGCGGGTCTTTTTTGACCTCTTCCGTTGACGCGTTTTTCATTCCGCACACATTCCGCGCAAATTCTATTACCGCCATTTGGAAACCATAACAAATTCCCAAAAAAGGCACTTTTTTTTCGCGCAAGTATTTTACGCAATCTATTTTTCCCTCTACTCCCCTTGATCCGAAACCCCCTGGAATTATTACTCCGTCAACGCCCTTCATTTCTTCTTCCAATTTTGTTTTTCCGTTTTCTATTTGTGTTGTTTCTATCCATTTGATGTTCACTTTTGTTTTTAGCGCGTTCCCGCAGTGTTCTAGCGCTTTTACAATGCTGATATAAGTGTCGCTTGTTCCGGTGTATTTTCCGGCGATTCCAATTGTTATTTCTCCCTTTGTTTTTGGCATGCTGTTATCCGTCCACTCTTTGAGGGATTTACTTCCGTTTGCCTTGAATTCTTTTGCAAGTCCAATTGATTCGAGAATTGCCTCGTCTATTCCCTGTTCTCTGTAAAAACTTGGCAGTTCGTAAATGTTTCCCACATCATAAGTGTTGAATACTTTGTCCATTGGAACGTTTGCGTTCATGGAAATTTTTTCCCTTATATTTTCCGTTACCGGGTGCTCGCTTCTGCACACTATTACTTCCGGTTGTAATCCAAGTGTTAAGAGCTGCCTCAAACCAAGTTGTGCGGCCTTGCTCTTGAATTCACCCAAATGTTTTGGTTCTATTACATAAGTGAGGTTAACCAAGCACACATTTTCTTTTCCTTCCTCGTAAATCATTTGGCGTGCGCTTTCCATTGCAAACAGATTTTCAAAGTCTCCGACAGTTCCCCCGATTTCAACAAGAACAATATCAGCTTTTGATTTTTGTGCGAGGTTTCTGAGAATTCTCTTCACTTCTCCTGTAACGTGCGGAATGTACTGTACGTCTCTCCCATTGTAATCGCCCCTTCTTTCTTTTTCAATTATTTTTTTATAAACCTGTCCGTGTGTTGTGAAATTATCCTTGTTCAAATCAAGGTCGAGGAATCTTTCATAGCTTCCGAGATCCATGTCTGTTTCCGTGCCGTCATCAAGTACAAATACTTCTCCGTGTCTGAAAGGGGAAAGTGTTCCCGAATCAATGTTCAAATATGCCTCCACTTTTATGGGTGAAACTTTTAACCCGCGATCCTGAAGTGTTTTTCCGAGTGCGCTTGAGAAAATTCCTTTTCCTATTCCGCTGATAACCGATCCGGTTATTATGACATATTTTGTTTTCCCGATTTTGTATCCTTCCGGAAATGAAGAGTACTTTTCTTCGCTTGAACTGTCGGTTATTCTTCCCAAAAATTTTTCATCCATATTTATCCCCACACTAAATTTTTTTTATTTTTTTGAAAATTTTTGAATTTTAAACTCCGGATTTTTCCGAAATTTTTTAAAAACAGATTAATGTTAGGTTCCAAGAAGTATTTAAACATTTTCACAAAATTTTTTAAAAATTTTTTTTCGCGAAAAAAATCGCGCTTAAGATGTTTACAAAAGAATCAGAAATTTTATTTTCCGGTACTAAAAATATGCCCTCTTTCTGTTTTTAATAATTTGGATTGTGCTGCCGAAGGCGTAGAAAATGTAAAAGTGCGCTCGAAGACGCACACCTTTCTCGGCGAGGTTTCGCCGAATGGGAGGGAGAGGATTCACACCTCAGAAAAACTGCGTTTTTCCGAGACCTTTTCCTTGCTGTGTGTAGCCCCCTGCGTAGCAGGGTGCGTCGTACCCAACAGCCGAAACTGTTGAATGGGAGAGAGAGGATTTGAACCCCTGCCGCAGCGTTGTTCGGACACATTGCTTCTTTCTTTTTGGTTGAGCTTTTTCCTTTCTTTTAAGAAAGAAACCTTGTAGAATCTAAGATTCTACGAGGCCTCGCAAAATCAAATGATTTTGCAAGGAAGGTCACCCGAACGCTGAATCCTACCAGGCTAGACTACCCCCCCGGTTTGATATCATTACGTTTGACATCATTACTATTGATAGTGGGTATTTTTAAGAATTAAGAAGCCCGACAAGCTGTGTGGGTCGAGAATTCATTCGGCTTGGCAAAACAAATGTTTAAATAGCTCCGAGCGTTTCTTTTATTTGGGTTTTTTGCATGGGCGATATTTGGAACGGTATTAAGCTTGGTTTTTCTCCGCTCTCAATTCTCACGGTTTTTATTTCTCTTGCGATAAGCGGTGTGGCTTTTTTAATTTCAGTTGTTGTTTTTAGTCTTTTTGCTTTTTTGGGTTTGCCTGGTCTGATTATCGGCGGTTTGATTGCTGCTGTATTGCTCTTGGTTGCACTTCCGTTTGCTAGCGGTCTTGTGTCTATTGCAAGTGTTCAGAACATGAACAACGGGAAAATTGATCTTGGTAATGTTTTTTCGGCTTCAATTTCCCGCCTTGGAAAAATGATTGTAGGAAACCTAATTGTTTTAATTGTTATTTTGGCTGTTTTGTTTGTTTTCGGAATTGTGGGTGCGATTGTAGGTTTTGTGGTGGGAGGTTCTGTGGCTTCAGGCATAGCAAACACAGCTGCTTCCGGATACGGTGCGAATCCTTTTGCTTTCACCGGTCTTCTTGGAGGCCTTGGTGGATTGTTTTTTTCTCTTATCTTCGCGTATATCGGTTTTTACATTCTCCTGCTCGCATTTTTTCCTTTTTTTATAAGCTATCCATATTTCCTTGCAAATGAAACCGGGGGTGCAGTAGATGCACTGAAAAAAGCAAGAAGTTTTTCAATGAACATGTGGCCCAAGTCTTTTGGTTTGATAGTTGGAACAATTTACGGCGGACTTCTGCTTCTCATTCCGCTAATAATTCTTGCGTTTATTTTCATCGCTGTTTTTGCGCCTCTAGGGTGGCTTTTAATGGGGCTCTTTTATTTGATTTATTTGTCAATTATTCCGTATGCCGGTGCCAGAATTTATCTTGATTCAAAACAAATGGCTAATGAAAGCGTTGAAATGAAAGAAACTCAGCGCCCTGTTTCACAGGAAACGAAAACCTCTTTTGCTGACAGGCGTGAGGAAAGAAGTTTTTCAATGAAAACAGATGCGTTCAAAAATTCCTCTGCTTCAGATTCCTCAAAAATTTCTTCCGTTGCAGTGAGCGTGGAAGCGAGGAAAAAAAATGTTCTTGATGAATTAAAAAAGGCTACCCAGGAAAAACAGTTGGCTACAGGCACCAAAGCACCTTCGGGTTCTTTGAGCGGAGGAGAGCAGGCTAATGTTGAAAAGCTTGTCAATCTTCTCAAGGGAGAAAATTCTTATTCCAGCGACGAACTCATTCTTGTTATGCATGAGAAAGGGTATTCTGATGCGGTTGCTAATGAAGTTCTGAAAAGAATTGGAAAATAAAACTTTTTTTTATTTGCTAACAATTGAATTAATAAAAATTAGAAAAAAAGCAGCAATTATAAGTTGCTGCATTGTTCTTTGTGTTTTCCCTTGAATACTTCGTGTATTTTAGGGGTTTCTCTTACTTCGAATACCTCGTGGCATTCTTTGCAATACTCAAACATCGAGTATCACCTCCTTTATTTTTTTAAATTTTTTTTGCATTTTTGCGGTCACTCTTCTTGTGAAGACCGGAGAAATCGAATGTTACTGTTTTACTGTAATTTCGTGTTTTTCTGCTTAGTAATATTGCTCATTTCCCCATATTTTAAGTTTTTGGTGTTTAAAAAGCATGATTTTGTGAGTTTTAATCATAAATCGTCTGAGTAGGATACACGTCATAAGCGCGATACACTTCATTCGCGAAAAGCATTTGATAAGCAATCAATGCAATCATTCCTAATATAATCAAGAATATTATTGTAAGGAAAAATGTTACCGCTCCTTGTAAAATGCCTTTTTTTGAGGAAACATAAAGTGCGGGAAAGAACAGCAACCCAAGTGATATTGCTCCTGCTAGAAGCATTACAAGAAGCCCTATTCCTGAGAGGTTGTAGGATATTCCGTTTATTATATTTGCAAGAACAAAGCCCCCTATTATTGTGACTATTATTCCTATTGCAGATCCGAATGCTATTGCCCCCGATTTTATGAAATCGTTTTCCTTTCCGCTGTTTATTTTTAGTTCCTTTGCGCCTTTTTTCAACGCAAATACAATTCCCGCAATTATCAATCCAATTCCTATTAACCAGAACACTCCATCAAAGAGATAGAGCATTGCATAATTTTCCCCAAAATTTCCTTTCACGTGGAAGCTTTCAAGGGGATCTAAATTTGATGCATTTTTAACAAGGCCTTGCGCGTTCCTGATTCCGTAATAATAATCATTATAATATGGGGATGAGATTCCGTCTGCCTTTATCTCGGAAAGCGCGGTTTCACTTACAATTCCAAATCCCGGCCTGTAATCGACTTTTGCTTCTCCTCCTTTGAGAAATAATCCTTCCTGAACATTAACCGCAACTCTAATATTTTCTATTAAAATTGCATCTTTATCAATGATTGTTTTGAAATCAAATTCAAAATTTCCAAACAAATCCTGTTTTGCATAATGCGGAATTTTGTAAAAAAGAACCAGTGTTCCTTGTCCCATTGTTTTTATCGGGTATTCAAGGTCAATGTTAAGTACGGTTGCTTCTGAGGTTATTATTTTATCATAATCCAATGTTGCTCTTCCGGGGTTTTCCTGAACAACCTGATAAACAACTATTTCTCCGGGTATTTCAAAATTAATATTTCTTATTTCGCTTTCGGTTGTATTTTCAATTACAATCTGGCTTCTTACTATTGCATCCCCTTCTCCATCAAAGGAAACCGCGTAGAAATGATTTTTGTGAATGTAACCATCGCTTTGTACTGCTGCAGCCATTTGCATTTGTGCTAATGTTAAAAGCAGCACCATTGTTATGAAAACAAAAAACTTTTTCATGAAACAATTTAGATTCAGGATTTATAAATGGGGTTTGAAATTGTTAGCAATTTGACTAAGAGAATCAGTTATTGAGGCGGTTCGGGATCACAGTTTTTTTTCCTTCTTAGCAGGAGTTCTCTACGCCGAGTGAGCCTGATCCCGAACACCTTTTTTAGTTGGATTTTAGGAATTTAGTTTGGACTATTATTCCCAATATCACCTCGTCCTCTATTGGTGTCGTTCTAATATAAATTAGTTTCCAGAACTTGCAACGGTTGCAAAGTTATTCGAGTGAAATAATTATTCTGAAATAGTGTCGTTCAATAATTTTGAAATACTTTTGTTTTCGTTGACGCATCTAATTGCTTCCGCCAAGAGAGGTGCTATTGTAACTTGCGTGATTTTTTTCGAATTAACATTCACAGATACACTGTTTGTAACTATAACCTCTTTGATCGGGCTTTTCTCTATTTTTTCAACTGCTTTGCCAGCAAAAACACCGTGTGAGGCAAGTGCATAAACTTCTTTTGCGCCCATGTCCATTGCTTTTTGTGCGGCATTTACTAGTGTTCCGCCGGTGTTTATTTCATCATCAACTATAACACATGTTCTTCCCCTGACATCTCCAACCAAATTGAGCACTTCGCTTTGATTTTGTTTTGGCCGTCTTTTGTCGATGATTGCAAGTTCGGCGTCAAGCCTTTTCGCATATGCCCTGCTTCTTTTTGTTGCTCCCACATCAGGGGAAATTACCGTTAAATTTTTGAGGTTTTTTTTCTTAAAATGCCCTATGAGTGTGTTTGCGGCGTAAAGGAAATCGCTTCTAATATCAAAAAAACCCTGTATTTGATCTGCGTGCAAATCCATTGTAATTACAGCATCAGCTCCCGCCGCTTCAAGGAGTTTTGCCACTAATTTTGCGGTTATGGGTTCGCGATCCGCAGCTTTCCTATCCTGCTTTGCGTAACCAAAAAACGGTATTATGCAGGTTATTCTTTGTGCTGCAGCTCTTTTTGCGGCATCAATCATTATGAGTAGTTCCATGAGGTTGTCATTTACAGGATTGCATGTACTTTGGAACAAGAAAACATCTTTCCCTCTAAGTGATTCCAAGTAGTTCACGTAATTTTCCCCGTCGGCAAATTTTTTGAGTTCTATTTTTCCAAGGGGTATTTTGAGGTAATCGGCTATTTCTTTTGCAAGTTTCGGATTTGATTGTCCGGCAAAGAAAACCAGGTTTTTCGACATTTGATCTATACAATTATATGTGTAATATTTATATACTTGTTTTGGTTCGCTTGGTTTAAGGCTGATTATCAGATTTGTTTTCTGTTTCTTTGTTTTTTTAATTTTTATCTTTCGGGTCGGGTTTTATGAAAAAATTTGTGGCATCAACCAAAAACAGTTTCCCAAACCCGGTTTTTTCATCAATTTGTACGATCCATGCTCCTCCAGGTTTGTGTTGATCGTTGTTATAAACAATGTTTTTTGCTGCCAATCTACTTTCATAATTGTCCATTGCGTGCAATAACTTTTGGTAATTTCCGAACATGCTGTTAAAGTTTACTTCTTTGAAACGATCTCCCGGAATAATCTGTGTTCGAGGTTTTTTCAAGTCGGTCATTTCTACAACCCAAAAGTATCCTTTTCCCTCTCCTTTTACACAAACTGCTTTGAAACTTCTAGGAGTTGGTATTCCAAGTGCCCTTGCTGCTTTCAGAACCTCCACAGAATGGTTCGCTAAAATAAAAGTCATTTTCTCCCAATCATTGTGGGGGAAACTTTTGGCACCAAATCTCTTGTGGTGTGTAAGGTCAACTTCTTTAGCATTTACTGTGGCAATAGATCTGTATAATTGTGTTATCCAACGTAACCGTCCTTTCATGGGGTAATGTCTTTCAATCCAACCGGGATGAAATACTTTATGCACGAGTTGATGTCCTGCAACTTTTCTTATTGTTGCCTCCATTCCGGATCCGCTGGGTTCTTTCTCATATTTGGGTCTAATTGGTTCGTGCCTTCTCATAAAATTATATACTGCTCCTGCGTATATAAGTTTTAACATTTAAACTTTTCCCATGCTAAATACAGAATGAAACTTGATGAAAAAAACATTGTGAAAAAGAACATTTTTTTCGTTCCAAACGACATCCTTATTATGGGGGCTGTAAATGATTCGATTTCTAAGAAAAAAACTTCAAAATTATTGGGTTTTCTCAAGGGTTTGCAGGAAAAAAAATTGGTTGAGCTTTTCCTGATTTTTGGTTTGCATGATGAAAGGGCAAAACAAAAAATAAAAGAAAACAGTTTCAAGGATTTTTTCAAAAAAGAGAATATTTTTGTTGTTACCGATGAGTACATTAATTCAAAAGAAGAAATCGACAAGGCGCGCCATTTGGAGCAATTGGAAATGGATCCAAATTTTTTGGATGAATATTTCAAGCAGCATGTTTTGATGAATCTTTTCAAAGAAGGGAAAGTTTCAAAAGAAAACTCCGTTCTTATTGCTCACGATGTTTTCTTTGATGGATTTTATTCAATGCGTTTTTCAAATGCCGATTTTGTTCTTGTAAAAGAAAGCCTCAGCGACAGAAACAATCCTCTGCCCGCACAGATTTCGGGTTTGAATTACATTGATCTTTCCGAAGCGGATTTCAAGCGCATTTTAATGTGGAAGTTTCCGACTCCTGATTTAAGGTTCCTCGAAACCTATGTTTTCAACAAATTAAAAGAAGAGCTCCTCACAAAAGAAAACATGAACCAGATTTTCAAGATTAAAGGGAAGTTGGATAAAAAGTGACTACTGCGCAAAACGCTGGTTGATTTTTTGGACAAAGCGGATTAAAATTGCAAAATGGCAAATAAGTTAACAATTCGATGTTTTATGGCTAAAATAAGTTATGGAACAAAACCGCGCAAAACAACTCTTTAAAAAATGCGCGGATGATACTAATAATATGAAATGGGCAAAACCAACTCACAGTTCCAAAGGCGAGATTGATCGGGCCGGACAAATTTTAATTAGTGATATTGCTAGAGAAGAAGAAAAAAACAAAGCACTGGAAATACTAACTAACTGGAGGGCAATCCATAGCTATCCAATGCACGTATTCAAAATAAGGCTAAAAGAATCCTCGCAAAAAATTGATAATAATGCGCTGACTGCGCAAAGGCTGAAGCGTGTTCCTTCAATAATTAAAAAGTTGAAAAGGGAATATGAAGGCCGGCCAGCAACAATGAACCTAAGTCAAATGCAAGATATTGCGGGTTGCAGAGCCGTTTTACTAAATGCTTCACAAGTGAGAAAGCTCTATGAACAATATTATTTGAAAGGCGATATAAAACATAAAAAAGTGGGGGTAAAGGACTATATAAAAAATCCTAAAAAGGACGGTTATAGAAGTCTTCATTTAATTTACAGTTATTCAAGTGATAAAAAAATGAAAAAGATCTATAATGGTCTGCTTGTTGAGGTGCAAATAAGATCAAAATTACAGCATCTTTGGGCAACAGCCATAGAAACGGTGGATTTTTTTACAAGGCAAGCCATAAAATCCAATGAAGGTGAAAAAGAGTGGCGGGATTTTTTTAGACTTGTAAGCTCGGCTTTTGCAAAAATGGAGGATTGCCCAATTGTTCCAAATACTCCGGAAGACGAAAAAGAACTGCATTCACAAATAAAGAAAAAAGAGGCTGAGTTGAAAGTTATAGATAAAATGAAAAATTGGACGACTGCAGTAAAGCACTTTAGTGAAACTGCAAAAAGTTCTCCTAATGCTGAATTTTTTCTATTGGAATTAGATATTTTCGGGGAAAAACTAACTTATAGGGCGTACACAAAAAAACAGGAAGAAACAGCTATTTCAGATTATGCTGAACTTGAAAAAAAATTTCAAGGCAGAAAAGAATATGATGTTGTTCTTGTTGGAGTAGATAAGCTTTCCGACTTAAAGAAGGCATATCCAAATTACTTTGTGGATACAGGGGAATTTTTGCAGAATTTACAAAAAATCTTAAAGAAAACAAGTAATGGCAGATAATGAAATACTAATTAATACTGGTTTGCACTTCTTAGTAACTGTTTTCCATGAAAATCCTTTCACTTAAAGCGCGCCAAATCCTTGATTCAAGAGGAAATCCTACAATCGAGGCAGAGCTAAAAACTTCTAAAGGAACTTTTTTTGGTGTTGCTCCGAGCGGTGCTTCAACCGGAAAGCACGAAGCCTTTGAACTTCGCGACGGAAAAAAAGAGTACTCCGGAAAATCTGTTTTGAAAGCGGTTTCAAATGTTAATTCAATTATTGCAAGAAGTGTTATAGGGAAGGATTTTTCTTCGCAAAGTGAGTTAGATGAATTTTTGATAAAACTTGATTGGACAAACAATAAATCAAAATTAGGCGCAAATGCAATTCTTTCCGTTTCAATGGCAAACTGTCGCGCAATGGCTTTTGAGAATAATATGGAATTGTTCGAATTCGTGGGTTCATTGAGTGGCAACAAAAATTTTGTTCTTCCTGTTCCCCAATTGAATGTTATGAACGGCGGCGAGCACGCAGGAAGAAAAAACGATATTCAAGAGCACATGATTCTTCCGGTTAAATTTGATTCTTTCAGCGAAGCTCTTCGCGCGGGAACAGAAACCTATCACGTTCTCAAAAACATTTTGAAAAAAAAGTACGGTTATCAGGGTGCTTTGGTTGGGGATGAAGGCGGTTTTGTTCCGAACATTGAGGTTGTTGAAACTCGTTTGGAGTTAATGCTCAAGGCAATAAAAGATGCAGGTTATTCGGGGAAAATAAAATTGGCTTTGGATTGTGCTGCATCAGAATTTTATTCAAATGGGCAATACAAAATTGGAAAAAAAGTTTTTTCGCCTGAACAATTGGTTAATTTTTACGAAATTTTATGCAAAAAATATTCCATTGCCTCAATTGAGGATGGAATGGCTGAGGATGATTGGGTTTCATGGAGATTGCTCAATGAAAAAATCGGTTCAAAAGTTCAATTGGTTGGAGATGATCTTTTGGTTACAAATGTTGATAGGATTAAAACCGCTTTGGCTGAAAAAGCCTGCAATGCTTTGCTTTTGAAAGTAAATCAAATCGGAACAATTACAGAGTCAATTAAGGCTTCCGCTCTTGCTTTGAAAAATAATTGGAACGTGATTGTTTCGCATCGTTCCGGCGAAACCGAGGATTCTTTTATTGCGGATTTCGCGGTTGGTTTGGGCATTGGTCAATCAAAGTTCGGTGCTCCTGCTCGAAGTGATAGGAATTCGAAGTACAATCAATTGTTGCGCATTGAAGAAAAGCTTCTTGAAATGGGCAAAAAACCGGTTTTTGCAAAAATGTAGTTGGGTATTATGGGTTTTCTTTCCAGATTTGGATCAATCATTGCTTCAAGAGCCAAAATCTTGAAGGGACGCTTGTTTGTACCAAATGCAGATAAGTTGGTTCATGCCACGGTTCGACGTTATTCAGAACTTCAAATAAAATTTGCGGGTAAACCCACCCGTGACTTTCACGATTACCTTACAAAATTGGATAATTATTATTCTGGTATTAAAAAATCACGCTCAGCACTTGAACTTAAGGAAGTAATCGCCAAATCAACTGATGACAACATATTATTTCGTAGGGATAAGAAGCTTATAAGTTTGGCAATTGCTGAACGAAAGCGTGAGTTAGAAAATCACTGATTTCGGTTTCGCAAAGGTTTTTTAACCTAAATTCCACTTAATTTTCAATTATAGTGATCAAATGGTTTTCTCTCTTGAATTAAACATCATGATTTTGGCTTTTCTGGTGCTTGCATCAGGCTTTTTTTCCGCGGCGGAAACCGCGATTTTTTCAATTGGAAAAATTAGAGTAAAAAAACTTCTTGGAGAGCAAAGAAGGAACGCCGATGTTCTTGCCGAACTGAAAAAGAACCCGCATGATCTTTTGACAACGATTCTTGTCGGAAACAATCTTGCTAATATTTCTGCAGCTTCATTTGCAACTGCAATTGCTTTGCAGGCTTTTCCGGATGAATTCGGAATTGCGTTTGCCGCGGGAGCAACAACGATTGCGATTCTTATTTTCGGGGAAATAACTCCAAAATCAATTGCGCTCAAACACAATGAATCCGTTGCATTGTTTTCCGCTCCGATAATAAAATTTTTTGGGATAATATTTCTCCCGCTTTCCCTTGTTCTTGGAAAAATCACCGGGGTTTTTTCACGCTTGATAGGGGGCAAAGATATCAGTAATGTTTTGACGGAAGATGAAGTAATGACTTTTGTTTCTTTGGGCGCGGAAGAGGGAGCAATCCGCAAGGAAGAGAAGGAAATGATCAGGAGAATTTTCAAGTTGAATGACATTGTTGTTGAGGATGTTATGACTCCGCGCGCGGAAGTAGTTGCAATTGCTTCGGGAACTAAAGTAAGTACGGCATTGAAGAAAACAATGCAGCTTCACTCGAGGATTCCTATTTTCAAGGATGATTTGGATGAAATTGTTGGAATTTTTTATTTGAGGGATCTTTTGGGCGGGAAAAATTATTCAAAAACAAATCTTGTTGTCGATAAAATTATGAGAACACCGATGTTTGTTTACGGGAACAA
Source organism: archaeon (assembly GCA_035655435.1). GTDB lineage: Archaea > Iainarchaeota > Iainarchaeia > Iainarchaeales > Iainarchaeaceae > UBA493. The sequence goes on from DASRUN010000036.1 coordinate 20,914, forward strand.
GCGCATTGACAAGCTTTTGAGAGAATTTCAGAAGAAAAAAACCCACATGGCTGTTGTGGTTGATGAATACGGTTCTACTATAGGCCTTATTACAATTGAGGATATTCTGGAAGAAATTGTCGGAGAAATAATTGACGAAACAGATATTGAATATGTTATCAAGAAAGTGAAAGAGAATGAATTTTTGGCGGAAGGCCAGGTTTCTTTGGAGCGTTTAAACAAGGCTCTCGGAACAACTTTTTCAAGCGATGTTTTCGACACTGCTGCCGGCTTTGTTATAGGTGCAATGGACAAAGTTCCAAAAGAGAAAGACGAGGTTTTGATTGCGGGAATTAGATTTAGTGTTGAGAAAATGAACGGTCCTAGAATAGAATTATTGCGAATTTTCAAATAATTTTTTTTATTTTTTTTCCAAATGCTCAAGAATGCTCTGCTGTTTGAATTCCAGTCCTTTTATTGTTGCTTTGCGCCCCTTTTCGTTGGGTGTTAACTCAAAATCAAGTTTTGCAAATTCCAATCCTAATTGTTCCAATAGTTCCCGCGCATTTTTCCTGATGTCGGGTGCGAGCAGGATTCCGCGCGTTTTGATGTCTTTCATTTTTTCAACTTCCTTCATGTACCTATGCAATTGCGTAACAGAAGCATAATCGGCTTGCCTTCTTTTCAATTCTATAATTACATAATTTCCATCTTTATCTTCCGCAATAATATCCGCAACCCCTTTCCGAAAATGCTGTTGCTGGTTAATAGGTCGTAATCCTTCCTCTATCATTGAGAGGTCTTGCATCAAAATTTCGTTCAAATCCTTTTCCGATCCTGACAATCTAAGATCATCGGTTATTTGAATATCATATCTTTTCACATCGTGGATTTGGTTGAATACAATTGTAAGTTTTTCCGCGGGTTTGAGTTTGTTTGCGCGGATTATGAAAGTTCCGTCATTGATTTCACAGCCTATTTTTGTGTTAACCATGTAATTTGTCGGCCTTACAAGCCTGTTTTGGTGTATTGAAACGGACGTATCTCCCTTGATTAGAATGAGCCTTTTTCCTTTCGGGAGCTTTGAGGTTGCTCTTCCTTGATAGTCAACAAAGCAATTTCCAACTATTACAATCATGTCCTGTCGGAGAATTCCTGTTTCTATTTCTTCCTTTACCTTTTCAAATTCCACCATGTTGGCTCCCTGTCCGCTCCGAGCTGCTCCTCGGAAGGGAGCGTACTATCTCCTTGTACCCTTTGGGTACGAGGCCTCGCAGAATCTCTAATTCTGCAAGGTCGCTTGCGCTCGATACTACTTGCTCGGCTGTTCGCATTATGGAGTTAGTTTGAAACGCTTAAAAGTTGTTCTATTTTTGTTTTGAACTTACTCTTAAATACTAGTTTTCCCAATTAAATTGCATGCATATTCAGGAATTCAGGGGTTTTGCCAATGGTATTTTGGTTTTTTCTATTTTTACGGTTTTCAATTTATCGATTCGCGAATTGGAATTGTTAAAAGCTGTTAGCAGTGCGGCTGCAGTTACAACTATAATTTTGATTTCTGTTACTCTTCTTTTGGGTCCGCTTTCCCGATTTTTTCCAACACATTTTAGGCATGATCTTGTTTACAGAAAGCCGCTTGGTTTGGCGGGTTTTTTCTTTGCGCTTGTTCATGCGGTTTCCGCATTTTATGGTTCTTATAATGCGAATTTAGGTTTTATTTTTTCTTCGGCAAACCCGAATTTTTGGCCGGCAATTTTTGCAATAATTTCTTTGTTGATTCTTGGAGTTCTTGCTATTACTTCAACTCCTCAAGCAATTAAGCAGCTTACTTTTCCAAAGTGGAAACAGCTCCAGCGTCTTGGGTATGTTGCGTTGTTTTTTGCTGTTCTGCATTTTGTTTTTGTGGACAATTTCCAATTTTTGCAAACAATTACAGGAAAGGCGGTTCTGGCGCTCGCAATGATAGCGATGTTTGCAAAACTGGTTGCAATGGCGCTTGACATTGATAAGGCGCATTCAAAGAAAGAAATTGAGCATTTGACGAAAGAGTGAATTGTTCCAAAACCCTTTTAATCTGCTAATTGCGAATATTCTTTATCATGCAAAAAACCCTTTCTTTAAGTGAGGAAATCAGAATTGAAGCCGAAAGGCTCCACAAAAATTTGAAGCATTTAGAATATTCCGTGAACGAGTGCATGCTCTTTGCCGCGCAAACCCTTCGTATCAATAAATTGAAAAAAGAAAAAAATGCTGTTATTCTTGCGCACAATTATCAAAGGCCGGAAATTTTGTTCGGAATTGCAGACCACATTGGAGATTCTTTTGCATTGAGCGTTGCGGCGAAAAACACTAAAGCTGATATAATTCTTTTTTGCGGCGTTCATTTCATGGCGGAAACCGCGAAAATTTTGAATCCGGAAAAAACAGTTTTGATTCCTTCTCTTGAAGCAGGTTGTTCTCTTGCGGATGGCATTACAAAAGAGGATGTTCTTGCTTTAAAGAAAAAGCATCCAAATGTTCCTGTTGTAACTTACATTAATACAAGTGCTGAAGTAAAAGCGGAAAGCGATGTGATTTGCACCTCCGCCAATGCTTTGAAAGTTATTGAATCTCTTCCCGGAAAAGAAGTGATTTTTCTTCCCGATGAATTCATGGGGAAAAATTTGCAAAATCTTACTAAGAAAAAAGTCCATTATTTTAATGCAAAGTGTATTGTTCATGAAGCTTTTACTCCTGAACAGATAAGCGCGTATAAAGAACAATATCCTGAAATGAAAATTCTCTCGCATTTGGAGTGTACTCCAGAGGTTATTGCTCTTTCAGATCTTGCCGGCGGAACAAGCGACATGTACAATTACATCAAAAACAGCAATGCAAAACGCTTCATGCTTGTAACAGAATGCGGAATGAGCGATCTTCTGCGCGCGCGTTTTCCGGAAAAAGAATTCATCAATCCTTGTTCAGTTTGCCCTTACATGAAACAAATTCATTTGGACAATACTCTTTTAGCGCTTGAAAAAGAGCAATTCAAAGTTGAAATTTCGGAAGAAACCCGAACAAGGGCGCAGAAAGCGCTTGATAGAATGATTGAGATTGGGAAATAAAACTAGCTTTTTTTATTTTTGAGTGCTTGTTCATTCCTATTAAGCCGATTTTTATTTTTCGGCCTTTTCCCATTTAAGTTTTTCAAAGTCTTTTATTTCTATTGTAATTGTCCGATTGCACACTTGATTCAGATGAAATGATTTTGTTTTTGGAAATGATACATTGACCATTTCCTTGCCGAAGTCCTGCACGGCCTTTATTGCTGGAACAAAATCTGAGTCTCCGGATACTATTATTCCCAAATCATAAATATTTGAGTAGGCATGCGTTACAATGTCCACGGCCATTCTTACATCAACGCCTTTTTCAACGGGCGGGCTATTTGGTCGTTTCTCAAGTCTTCAAAGTTTGACTTCAAATTTTGGATTTCTGCTAATGGAAGAGAAAAATTTTTGCTGTTTCCCGTATGCTTCCGGGTTATCTTTTTGTATCAGTGGTGCACTGTAGTAGTAAACTGCAACCAATCTGTTTTTTTCAGTTAAAAAATCTGCAAGTTTTCTGAAGTCGACACTCACATGCCCGAAGTTCTTTGTTAAATTATGGTAGAGATTGCTGCCATCAATAAATATCAAGATTTTCTTGTTTTTCATTATATTGTAAGATTGTTAAAAACAGTTTTAATGCAAATAGGTAAGAATGAACCTGCCGTTGCCGAAGCAAAGGCAGGGAGATAATATAATGAAATATTCCTTAAAGAGGTTAATAAATGTAATGCATAGGCGCACCATAGTTTCAGAAAATTTTTGTACCTAAAATCGCCTCTTTATCGGGTTTTAGTAATGAGATTCCCTTCTTTTCAGTTTGAACACCGGTTACAAGAACCTCTGAAACAGTGTTTCCAATTTGTTTTGGAGGAAAATTAACCACACAAATAACCTGCCTTCCGATGAGCTCTTCCTTTGAATAATTTGTTGCCTGTGCGCAGGATTTTTTTACACCCATTTCTTTTCCAAAATCAATTTTGAGTTTGTAAGAAGGATTTTTTGCTTCAGGAAAATCATGTACTTCCAATATTTTTCCAACTCTGAATTCAACTTTTTCGAAATCGGCATAATTTATTGTCATTGCTTCACTTCTTTTCCCGTAATTGATTTGATTCTTTTTTGCGCGTTGATTTCTTTCAAATATTTTTCAACGCTTTTTGGAACAAATTCTGAAAGGCTTTTTCCGGACAAGATTGTGTTTCGAACTTTTGTTGATTCAATATGTTTTGAATTGCTCACAAGTTTTTCAACTTCAAAACCATCTGCCTCAAATAATTCCTTTACTAACGGATTATTTGTAAAAACAATTTCAAATTTTGGAGAAAAGCTCTTTGTTCTCTGCGTCCACAAAGCATACTCTTGAATATCATCCACGGGGATAATGTAACATTTTTCAAACAATCCGGATTCTTTCAGCGCGCTTCCGATCATTTCAATTCTTTCTCCGGCTGTAAATGGATTTTCAGGTTGAAAAGATTCTTTCGAAGATCCGACAACTATAACCATTTCATCAACTTTTTTCAAAGCATTAAGGAGTGCATTATGGTGCCCAAAATGATAGGGTTGAAATCTGCCGACAAACAGCCCTCTCCGAGCTGCTCCTCGGAAGGGAGCGTCCACCTTCGGTAGGACACTTTTGTTTTTCACTTGATCACATCCATGGAAAAATCAATTATTTTTGCTTTTTTCGTGAGTTCTCCCATTGAAATCAAATCCGCGCCTAAGTTAGAGTACTTTGGAAGATTTTTTATTGTGATTCCGCCGCTCAGCTCTATTTTGCCATTAAAACCTTTCTCTCTGAGTTTTTTGATTGTTTTTTTAGCATTTTTTTGCGAAAAATTGTCAAGCATTATAAAATTAGGTTTTTCGCGTGCGGCTTCAAGTGCTTCTTTTTCATTTTCAACTTCTATTTCAATTTTTTTCCCGGTTTTTTTTGCTTTTGCAATTCCTTCTTTTATTCCGATGAATTTCAAATGATTATCTTTTAGTAAAATCATTTCATTGAGGTTTTTTCTATGGCTCCATACTCCGGCAATCTCTGCGGCTTTTTTGTCAAATGCTTGAAATCCCGGAATTGTTTTTCTCGTAACCGCAAGTTTTGTGTTTTTAGATTTCTTTTTCGCTTCCGCGCAAATGGTTGCAACACCGCTCATTCTCCCAAGAATGTTGAGTGAGATTCTTTCAATTGTGAGTATTTTTTGCGCCGATCCAATAATCGTAATTATTTTAGATTTTTTGTTTGCATGAGTTCCGTCATTTTTGTGCACCTTAACCTTCAGCTCGTGTTCCCTAAACAAATAAGTTGCTTCTTCCACTCCCGCGAGAACACAATTTTCATTAACCTTTATCACTGCTTTACAATTCGTTTTTGGAATAAGTTCGGAAGTAATATCCTTCCCCGAAACATCTTGTGACAAATAGCCTTTCAATAGGGTTTTCATTTTGGGAGAAAGCATAGTAGTTTTCGCCTTGAATAGCTTTTAATTATTATTCATTCTACTAAGTAGCATGGCAAAAAAATCTGAAAAAAAGGTGCTAAAAGGCACTAAAAGGCTCAAAATCGGCTTTGCGGAGATGCTGAAGGGTGGCGTCATAATGGACGTTGTTAATGCAAAGCAGGCTAAAATAGCCGAAAAAGCCGGTGCATGTGCTGTAATGGCTTTGGAAAGAGTTCCCGCTGATATCCGCGCAATGGGCGGAGTGGCTAGAATGGCCGATCCTAAAAAAATCAGGGAAATAATCGGCGCGGTTTCAATTCCGGTAATGGCAAAAGCACGAATAGGGCATTTTGCTGAAGCGCAAATTCTCCAAGAATTAGGAGTTGATTTTATTGATGAGAGTGAAGTTCTAACTCCTGCAGATCCTGAATTGCATATTGAGAAAACAAAATTTGATGTTCCGTTTGTGTGCGGCGCAAGAGATTTAGGGGAAGCATTGAGAAGAATTAATGAGGGCGCAGCAATGATCCGAACAAAAGGAGAGGCGGGAACAGGAAATATTATTGAGGCCGTGCGCCACATTAGAACAATCAACAAGCAGATTGAGGAATTGAAATCCGTTCCCGAAAACAGGTTGGATTCAAAAGCAAGTGCTTACAGAGTTCCGCTTTCTCTTATAGAACAAACCGCAAAATTAGGAAGACTTCCGGTTGTTAATTTCGCAGCGGGCGGAGTTGCAACTCCTGCAGACGCTTCTCTAATGATGCAATTGGGTGTTGATGGGGTTTTTGTTGGTTCAGGAATTTTCAAATCCGCAAATCCTGAGAAATTCGCGCGTGCAATTGTTCAAGCAACAACCCATTTCAATGATGCAAAAATCCTTGCAAAAGTCTCAAGTGATTTGGGCGAACCAATGAAGGGATTGGAAATTTCCGATTTAAAGGAAAGGCTGCAGGATCGCGGGAAGTGAATTCTTTGTCTGCTATTAAGAGAAAAATAAGAGTTGTTTCAGAAGAGGAAGTTACTCTTGTAAATAAGGGCGTTGCTATGGAAATGCGTGAAATAAAAAAGAATTCAAATAATACAAAAACCCTTGCTCAAATGAAAATGAAATGATTGTCAGAAATTCCAAATTGTTTTTAACTTTGCCTGAATAGATTTCTGTTATGAAAACAATCGGTGTTCTTGCTCTCCAAGGGGATTTTGCGGAGCACATTCAACTTCTCAAATCAATGAAAATTCCTGCAATTGAAGTTCGCAATAAAAGCGATTTGGAAAAATGTTCCGCTTTGATTGTTCCGGGCGGAGAATCAACAACCATTTCAAAGCTTTTGGTTTCAACCGGCCTTGATTTCGAAATAAAAAAAAGAGTTTCAAAAGGAATGCCTTTTTACGGAACCTGTGCCGGAGCAATAATTGCGGCGAAAACCATTCCGGGAGAAAAAGAATTTATTCCATTGAATTTGATTGATGTTGAAATAAAGAGAAATGCATTCGGTCGCCAGACAGATTCTTTTGAAACAGAATTGGATGTGAAAGGAATAGGAAAAATGAACGGTATTTTTATCCGTGCGCCGATAATTGTGAAAACCGGAAAAGGAATTGAACTCCTTGCTTCTTTTGATGGAAAACCTGTTCTCGTGCGAAAAAAAAATATTTTGCTTGGATCATTCCATCCGGAAACCGAAGGAAATACAAAATTGCACGAGTATTTTTTGAAAATGCTTTCATAGGCATTTTTTAATTTGTTCTGCTTTTTGTTTAAGAATGGATGATTTGCGCGTTTTCAGGAGAAGCGTTCTCTATCTCATAGGCGCCACTAAGGGCGGAATGATGCGCGTGAGAATAATGCGCCTGCTTTTTGAAAAACCTTACAATTCCAACCAGCTTGCGGAACTCTTGGATGTTGATTACAAAACAATTCGCCATCATATTGATGTTTTGCTCAAAAACAATTGGATTACCAAAAGCGAGCAAAGGTACGGGGAAATGTATTTTCCTGCTTTTGTTGGAGATGAAAGAAAGATTTTTGAGGAGATTTCAGCCAAAATTGGGAATAAGCTTTAAAATAACAAAATGAGAATTTTATGTGGTTTGAAATGGATTTTTCTGTAATTTTTGGAATCATAAATATAATCCTGCTTCTGCTTTTGCTTTTCGTGTATGTGCAGAATTATCGGCAGATGAAAAGCCCTTTCATTCTGGGTCTCATTTTGTTTGCACTCATTTTTTTGGTTGAAAATGTTCTCGGGGTTTACTTTCATTTTATGATGGTTGATTATTATTCAGCGGAAGCAATGGAGAATGCCAGGATTTTAATGGCAGTGCAAACTGTTGCGCTTGCAATTCTAACCTGGGTTACGTGGAGAGAATAGGTTGATTTGGAAAAAAGTTTTTAAAGTGCAAAAATTAATTTCAATTAGAATTATTTTTTTTGGAGGTTTTTAGATATGAAAGCTATTTTAGGAATTTTATTAATTTCAATGATTTTTTTGCTTGGGTGTACTCAGCAGGAAGCAAATATTGTCGCGGATGTAATGGAGCAAGATGATTCCGCAATGGAGAAGGAAGATTCAATGATTGATAAAGGTGATGCCATGGAAATTGAAGATTCAGAAGCTGAAAATGTTTCGGCATCGGCTTTGTTTATTCCTTTCACAAAGACAGCTTATGAAATGGCAAAGGCAGAGGGAAAACCGATTTTTTTAATGTTCCACGCGAACTGGTGTCCGACTTGCGCGAGGCAGAAACCTATAAACGAGCAGGCTTTCAGGAATCCGGAGATGCCTTCGAATGCAATTGGTTTCCAGGTTAATTATAATGATAATGAAACCGATGCGGATGAAACTGCGCTCGCAAGGGAATTCAACGTAACTTATCAACACACTTTATTCTTCATAAATTCTGGCGGAGAGCAAATCAGTAGGATTACCGGGAATACTTCCGAAGCAAGAATAATTGAGTTAATGAACCAGGCGGCAGGCGCTTAAATGGAAAATTCCCGAGTCAAAATAATCCTGAGTTCTATTTTTTTCGTGCTCGGATTTTCTGTTGTATTTTCTGTTTTAGGGGTTGCATTGCAAAGCGTTCTTGGAGGTTTTGCTTATGATGCAAAAAATATTTTGAATTACATTGCGGGACTAATAATAATTGTTTTCGGCTTGCTTCTCACAGGTCTCATCAATATTGATTTTCTCCAGCGCGAGCACAAATTGAAGTTGAAAAAAACAAATCATGCTTATCTAACTTCTTTTCTTTTCGGCGGCGCGTTTGCGGTTGGTTGGACTCCGTGTGTTGGTGCTGTTTTGGGTGCGGTTCTTACATTGGCGGCAACAAATCCCGGGGCAGCGCTTCCCATGATGCTTGCCTACTCTTTAGGCCTTGGATTGCCTTTTATCATCGCCGCGATTTTCATTTCTCAAGCAACAAGTGCAATAGAAAAAATTTCCCCTTATTTGAAAACAATTAACCTTGTTTTTGGCTTGGTTATTGTTGTTTTGGGAATTCTTATTTTTACGAATTCACTGAACCTTGTGGCAAATATTATTCCGGTGGAAAACCTGTTGATGGGCGATGCAGGCGCGTCAACTGTGGATTCAATTGAGCCGAATCTAATAATTGCATTCATTGCAGGATTGGTTTCTTTCTTGAATCCGTGCGTGCTTCCTTTAGTGCCGGCTTACCTTACTTTTATTGCGGGAACGACTTTGAATGAAGCAAGAGAAAAAAAATAGTGCATTTGAAATAACTCCAAACAATCCGATTGTTTTGGGGATTGTTCTCATAGCCATTGTTGGTGCAATTTTTTTGGTTGAATTAACAAAAAACAATTCTGCCGGAATTCCGCTTGAAACAATTGCTGTCGACAAAACCGGTTTGCAGGCTGCGCCGGATTTGCAGGGGATTACAGGTTATATTAACTCTGAGCCAGGTTTGAGTTTGAAAGATTTACGCGGAAAAGTTGTTTTGGTTGATTTCTGGACATATTCTTGCATCAATTGCATTAGAACTATTCCTTATTTGAATGATTGGCATGCAAAATATGCGAATGATGGTCTTGTAATAATTGGAGTCCACGCTCCGGAGTTTGAATTTGAAAAAGATCACGGCAATGTAAGAACGGCCGTGGAAAAATACGGAATCCAATATCCTGTTGTTCAAGATAATGATTTTACCACTTGGCGCGCTTATGAGAATAGGTTTTGGCCTCACAAATTTTTGATTGATTCGGAAGGATATATTCGCTATGATCATATTGGAGAGGGTTCCTATGCCGAAACCGAGGAAAAGATTGTGGAATTATTGAAAGAAAAGAATGCGAATGCAAAATTGGAGAATTCCTCAAACCCTATTGTTGATGATATGAATTTTGATGGCATCGGAACGCCGGAAATTTATTTAGGGGCAGCATTTGCAAGAGCCCCTTTGGGGAATGATGAAGATTTTTCCCTTGACGCACCATTTGAATACACTCTTCCTGATACATTCACGGCCAATCTTCCTTATTTTGGAGGAACATGGCAGACATTTGATGATTATTCAAAATTATTTTCCGAATCCGGGGAAGTTGCATTGTACTATAAGGCAAAGAATTTGAATATTGTTGCCGGCTCATTGCAAGGTTCATTGATAAAAGTTTTTTTGAATGGAAAACCGTTAACCGAGGAAAACGCCGGAGAAGATGCAATGCTTGTTGAAGGAGAATGGGTTACTCCAATAACCGATAGGAAACTTTACAATCTTGTTTCGGCAAAAGATTATGATCCAAAGAGCATTGTTTTTTTGGTTGAGGGAAAAGGTTTTGAATTGTACACTTTTACTTTCGGCTGAATTAATTTTTTCCGGTTGAAATTTTTTGCAATCTGAATTTGCTCAATGCAATTTCCGGAGTTACAATGGTTTCTTCCTGTCCCCAGCTTTGCACCGGTTTTGGATTTTTCCCTATTCCAATAATGCTTTGCATGAAATTGTCAAAGCTATCAAGAACTCTCATTGAATTTGGGGTTAGTGCGCATTTTATTTCGCCGTTTTCTATTATGTATGAATTTCCCCTTATTGTTGATGTAAAATCCGGGCTTGAATACCCATTCACGGGATAAGTATACCATAATCTTCCGACATAAATCCCGTTTTTTACTTCTTTGATAAGTTCTTCATCAGAATAATTCCCTTTTTTTACAACAGTATTCGTACTATGTATTCCCGGCTCTCTTCCGTGGCTTCTATGTGAGCCACTTCTGAATCCATGTAATGGCGCATATTTTTCGTATTCCTTCTTTTTTTTGTAATAGTAATCATTATTCAAATATGTTTTGAGTTCTCCGTTTTCAACTAATTTAAGATTTTTTGCAGGATTTCCTTCATCATTGTACGCTCTAGATCCAATGAATCCTTCTTCATTTGGAAGATCGCTTACGCTAAATTCCGGAACACCTATTTTTTGGTTTATTCTCCCTACAAATGGACTTGCAAAGAATTCTATTGAATCAACTCCAAGTGAAAATCTTGAATAGAACAATTCTGCAACCGTGTTTTTGCTTAATACAACTCTATATTCTCCGCTTGGCATTTTTTCCGGTTTCTGCATTCTAAGAGCCATTTCCATTGAATCTTTTCCTGTTTTTTCGCAATCCAATTTTGAAAGATGTGTATTAGAATCAAAGGATGATCCTGCCGCGCCTTCTTTTGTTTCTATGTTGCTTGTAAGAGTTGCTAATGCATTTGTGTGCTGGTCGCTTGCCATTATTCCTTTTGAGCTTGCAACCGCCATTTTTGATGAAAGTAAATCCATTTCTCCCGTAATGTTAATTCCAGCATTTAACTTTTTTTTCGAAAAAGAATCAAGAGCTCCGTCTAATAGTTCGTATGCTTTTTGAATTGCTTTTTCTTCATCAGTTTCAATAATTTTTTTGTCGTGATAATTAGAAAATTTTGCTTTTCCTCTTGCTTCCGGCAATGAGTGGAAATCCTTATCCATTACTTTTGATTCAACTGCTTTTTCGAATGCTTCTTTGAATCCTTCTTTTGAAAAGCTTGAATCGCTTGACCCCATTCCATATTTTCCGTCTTTGAAAAGTATTCTAACGCTCATTCCGAAATCTTCTTCGCTTTTTGGTTCTTCTAAACCATTGCTTGGAATCTGCGAGTGATAAACTATTCTGTAAACATTTAGATTGTTTGTTGAAACATATGCTTCTGCCTCTTTTACGTCTTTTTGCTTTTCCGCGTATTGGAGCAATTCTTTCGCAACTGTTTCAAGTTCTTTGAGGTTCATGTTCATCTTTTCCCTGTGATGTTTGCTTTTGCTCTTAAGTGCGGTCCGCCGTTTCCAAGGCGCATTGTTTGCATCGGAGTTCCTTTTCCGCAATTCGGAACATTAAATCTTTTCAAATCATTTGCCGCTTCTATTGTCATGAAGAATTCATGCGAATTAGCTTCAATTCCCGCATTTCTGTAAAGTTCCTTTATTTCCCCGTTTTCTATTCTGTAGCATTTCCAACAAGTAATGTTAAAATTCTGCCTTGATTCTCCTATGCTTGGAGTTTTTTCTCCTACAATATAATATCCTTTTTTTGTTTCCTCAAAGAGTTCTTCTTTTTTCCAATTTCCTTTTTCAAAGTAAACATTGCTCATCCTGATTATCGGCATTGATGCAGCGCCATTCGCTCTCATGTGTCCGTTTGGTTTTTCTCCAAAAATTTGTGCTGTCTCTCTTGAATTCATGAATTGTTTCAGGATTCCATTTTCGATGCATGTTGTTTTTTTTCCGCGAACCCCTTCATCATCAAATGCATAATTTCCGTAAGAACCATTTCCATCGTATTCCGGGTCTGCCACTATTGTCATTTCTTCGCTGCCGACTCTTTTCCCAAGTTCATTATCCTCTGTATTCCTATACCACCACGCCCTTCCGGCCCAAGCGGTTTCTCTTTTCAAAGCCCTATCAGCTTCCAATGGATGCCCACAGACTTCATGGCTCAAAAGCGTGTTGAACCATTGGTCTGTTATTATTGTGGCGTCTTTTTCAAATTTTATTGCCGGCGCGTTTGAAAGTTCTACTGTTCCGTTTGCAATAAAGTGTGCAAATTCTTCAAGTGTTTTCCCGTGAGAATTATCTCCTTCAAGTGCTTCAAGCCCTTTTGCTTCTGCAATCCATTCATGGAATGTTTCCTGTGCCTTTCCCTTTGCCGCAATGTAAATAGCTGGCTGTGTTGTTGCGCGCGTCTGTTCTATAAGTGATCCTTCGCTGTTTGCAAATATTTTTCTTTCAAGCGATCCGAAAATTGTAATGTCGTTTGTTGCTATTCCCTTGATTTTTGAAATTTCTTTTGAGAGTTCTTCGCTTCTTTTCACGAACTCGCTTAAATCAGTGTCCAATGGATTTTTTTTGTAGGGTTTTTTCCACTCAATTTTTTCCGACTTTACTTCCGCAAATTCTGTTGAGTAAATTCCTTTTATTCCTTTCTTGACTTCCCTTTCTTTTTCCCTTGAATTTGCTTTTGCTCTTTTTAATGCAAGTTCCAATAATTCTCTTGTTATTTTTTTTACATTTTCAAAATCTTTTGCGCCAAGGTTTTTTCCCGCAAATCCTCCGGCAACAACTTTTCCTGTAAAAACTCTAACTCCAATGTCAGCTCCATAATCTTTTCCCGCGCCTTTAGTGTTCCCATTTAGCGCTTCCGCGTATTGGCCGTTGGAAACCTCTAATCTGAGATCGGCTAATTTAACCTTGTTTTTGGAGGAAAATGCCTGTAATTCGTCAAAAACCGTTTGTTTTGCCTCTGAGGCCTTTTCTATCGGAACAAGCATTGCAATCAGATTCATGATGTCCGATTACATTTAAGAGGGTTTCCCAGAATCCGTGTTTTTTCGTGTTTCCGACAAGCTTTTTATATTTCAGGATCTTTTTACTTAATAAGATTGCCATGCGACACTTTGTTAGCAGAAACGGATCCACCTCAAACGGAAAACTACATTTTACTTCTCCAACTTATGCAGGAGAACCGCATAACCTTTATGTTGAACACAAAAAAAGGTTGGATTTTTTGCGAGATCATTATCCTCAGAAAATAGTTTCCAGTTTGCAGGGTTCCGCAAAAAAAATTTTCAACGTGAAACAGATCCTCTATGATGCAAGGGAAAAAATCGATGCGTCCGAGTTTGATGCTATTAATCACGAAATAGATAAGGGGCTAAGTGATATTGATTCGGTGGTTCATCATCTCCATGAAAATGTCACTACCCCCGAGAATAATAGGCACGAGCCGGATATTATTGAGGCAATGGTTTCAGATTTAAATATTGAATTAACTGGGTTGAGCAAAGAAGTGCTGCGCGCTCTGTCCAACCGAAAACTCAAATAATTTTCACTTTTTCTTCAATATCGGCAGTTTTGTCAGCGGGCTTTCAACAACCTTATATTCGGGCGGGAGTTCCTCTCCGTTCTTCACTTCTTTTGAAAAGAAATAAAGTTTTCTCCCGTTTTTTGCAATTGTTGAATTGAGAAAGTATTTCATTCCTTTACTGTTTTTGTGCTCGTAAACCATGTGAAAACAAAGCCCGAAAGTTGTATTTAAATCTATTTCCGCTTTTTGTTTCGTTATGGGAAAGAAAGCGGTTCTGGAAAAATTTGATTTGATTGTAAAAGGTTTTTCCAAAAAAGACAGGATTGCATTGGTGCACGATCTTGATGCTGACGGTGTTTCGAGCGGTGCAATAACTTTCAATGCAATAAAATTTTTGCGCGGAAAAGAGCCGGATTTGGTTGTTACCCAGCAGTACAAAACAGTAAGGCTTCTTCCAAAAACAATTCAACTTCTCAAGAAAAATAAAATAAACAAAATTGTGTGCGTTGATTTTGCATTTGATCAGCAACCTGAATCATTGAAAGAAACAGAATCCATTGTGGATCAAATTTTGGTTCTTGACCATCACAAGGATTACAAGTACGCTGCAAACAAGAAAACTTTTATTCTAAAGGCCAATTACATTAAGGAAGTTGATCCAAGTAAGTATCCGACCTCAAAACTTGTTTTTGACCTCTTTTCGAGGCATGTGAATTTGGAAAAATTTTCCTGGGTTGCAAGTGTTGGCTTGATTGGAGATAACCAGCTCAAGGAGTGGGAACCGTTTGTTCAGGGTTCGGTTGCCGATCATAATACTTCATTGGAGGAAATTTATACAGTAACAAATATTATTTCAGCAATTGAGGTTCTTGTCCCAGAAAAATTGAATGATCTTTTGTATTTTATTGCAAATTCATCCAAACCAAAAGATGTTATAAAATCAAAGTTTGCAAAATATTCTAAAACACTTGATGCTCAGGTTTCGAAAATATTGGAAAAATTTGAAAAGAAAAAAGAGGTTTTCGAAAAGCAGCAATTAGTGTGGTTTGAATTTGAAGCAGATTCCAACATCAAATCCGCTGTCATAAACAAAGTGAGCAATGAATTGTATCCGAATAAAACAATTATTTTTATTCAGGATAAAAATGATGGTTTTGTTTCCTTTTCCGCGAGAAGACAGGATTTCAAGGTTAAAACCAATGATCTGCTTGAAAAGTGCGTGAAAGGATTTGAGAATGCCGGCGCCGGAGGGCACATTCCGGCTGCTGCGGGAAGAATAATGAAAAAAGATCTTGCGGAATTTAAGAAAAGGGTTTTGAAAGAATTATCCTGAAAGTAATTTTCATTATTTTTCAGTTTTTAAATTTGCCCAAAATTTGAGGCAATTAGCTTTGTGCCTAATAATTTCAAGTGTTTTAAAGTGCGATTTTTGTAATTTTTCTAGGTGATGTCAATGAACAAGTTGCATGCATTTGCGTTTGTACTCTTGATATCTCTATCTTCCTTAAGTGCGGCCAGTGAGGACAACGTACCCTATGTAGATATTGCTAATCCTGTTGATGGTTCAACGGTTAGTAATATTGTCGCAATAAAGTTTAATGCTGTGGGAAAGGCTCTGAAAAATCCTTTTCTTGCAATAGAGGGTTCGTCTGTCGGACAGGAATTTCCGGTTAAAAACTGTACAACATCGGTTGAAGACGGCTCAAATATTCAATATATGAGTTGTTCTTACGATTGGAATTCAAAAGGTTTTGAAGGCCAAAAAATAAGGATATCAGCTTCGGTTGATTCATCCTCGGGAACTGTTAGAGATTCAGTAGGGGTACTTGTTTCTGGTAAACGCATTTAGGGAAATCAAAGAAATTCAAATTAAGTCCTTCACTTTCCCCATTGGATAAATCTTGTCTTCGACTGCGAAAACCTCAAACTTTTCTATGTTTGTTAGCAGCGGGCTGAGTAATTTTCCATGCAAAACATCTGTTCCCATTGAAACAAAGTTGAATGAAGGCAGTACTATCAATTCTTTTTTCTTGTAAGTCCCGCGCAAAAAGCACTTGTATTTTTCCCTTTTCACTCCATCAGTTATCACAACCGCGGGATGTTCATGCCCTATTATTATTGTTTTAATTCCTTTCAATAATTCCTTCGCCGGCTCTTTGTGTCCATGGATAAAAAGAATTTTTTCCTTTTCCGCAACATAAAAATCAACAACTTTTATTTTTTTCAATTCCGCAATCGGATTTACAATCGTATCATGGTTTCCTTTCACAATAATTACTTCATTGCACTTTCCCCCAATAAATGCAAGCAGTTTGAGCACTTCTCTCCATTCTTGTTCAGAAATGTTTCCGAATTCGTGTTTCAAATCTCCATTGATTATAATTTTTTCAGGTTTCACTTTTTTTAAAATTTCATTTAGGTGCTTAAGAATTTCATCGTAATTCACTCGCGGCATGAAAACCCCTTGCTTGTTCAAATGCTCCTCATAACCCAATTGTAAATCGGTTATTGCAAGGATTTTGCTTTTAGGGAGCCAAAGTGCAAGATCAATCATTTCGAAATTTTTTGCGATTTTCGTGTTTTTCTTGGGCTCCATGTTATAGTTAGTAATTAAATACTCTTAAATTCTCTGATTATTATGCCCTTGCGACATTTTGAAAGAACTCATGAAAGTTTGGCACGCCTTTCCGGAAGTCAATTTCCAAAAGGGAAAAAACAAAGAGCATTTGCCAATCTTTTGATGGAAAATAATCACGCTATTGAATGGAATACTTATTTGGGTTTTTACGGAGGGTTAGTTGACTCTGCTTTGCATGGTTTGCATTATTTTTTTGAGCACGGAATCAAGTTTACTCTCCTTAATGTTCCGGAAAATATCCATGCGAGACTTGTTCAAATGGATCCCCATCTTCGTGAACCAAAAAAGCTGGTTGCACCAAGATTTCAAGTGGATCGGGAAGAGTACTTAAGGCGTCTTAACGCCCGTATAAAAAGTAGAGATGTGAGAAATGCCGCTTATATAAAACAAAACCGTCTTGCCGCAAAAGAAAATTGGCCTATTGTTGAAGCCTCTGAACCCCGTAAACCGAAAGCCAGATCTATACAACCAAAACCAAGGCCGATAACGAAGGCACGCACTAAAACAGCCAAACCAACGGAGACAATTCAACCGAAACCGGAAATTGAAGAAACACAAGTAGAACAGCCGCGTATTCAACAAAAGCCAGAGCCTAAAAAAGAAAAACCGCCGCAAACACCGAAAGCTATTGTAAATCCTGAACCAGAAGTTAAATCTCCCAAACCGCAATCGCCAACAAACAAATATTCAAAACCCGGTGACAAATTCTAATTAATTTTTTTCCGCGATTTTTTCCTTTACTTTCGCATGCATTCTTTTTATGAATTCCAATCTGTCTTCCATTTTCATTATGTCCATGTAACCCTGCATTGCAATGTTCCACGCAAACGGGCTTGGAAATGCTGAATTCAATTGTTTAACTTTAATCAATCCTTCCTGAATTCCCTCGATGACCTTTTCCGCATCTTTAATATCCATTGCATCCTCAAGAACTTCCCTTCGTGCTTCTTTCAAAATAATAAAATCATTTCCTATTCTTCGCACTGCGCTCAGCAATAACCTTGAAGCCATCTGCTGTCTTCCCGCGCTCTTGCTTCTTCCCCTATAGGAACGTAATATCATGAGCGAGCGCGTGGCAACATGCCTGAATCTTCGCGCGAGAATTTCAGAATTGTTTATTGAAAATTCCAGTATTTTTCTGAAATCCTTTTTGTTAACTAATTTTATAATTTTGTCAATCGGCATTTTGTCATTTGAGGAAAGCATGAATCCATTATCATTCATTGAAATTTCTACATCCTTTCTCATTAATTTTGAAATCGCATAACCATAAGCGAAACTCAGTGCATCATTTGTTTTTCTTCCATAAAGAGAATGGAACACCAAATGGTTTTTGTAATCCTGAACAAATCTTTCAATTATTATTTTTCCATTATTCGGAATTTCCAAATACTCGAACTGCTCCCTGAAATATTCGTATAGTGCAGAAGCGGCTCGTTCATCCACATACACATATTCCTGCAGCCATTTCACAACTTCCTTTTCGCTTTTTTTGGATTTGAGTTTCTCCTCCATCAATTTCCTAAATTTGCCTATTTCTATTGCCAAATCAAAGCTTAGGGGGAGCATTTCCGAGAACCAGGAAGGAACTGTGGGAGCCCTATTATGTGCCGCGATAACCTGTGCCGTCATTCCGCGGGTGTACTTGAATTCATAGGTTTGGCCTCCTAAAACAAATACATCTCCCTTTTTGAGCCTCATAAGAAAGCCTTCATCTATTGTTCCTATTGCATGCTCGCCTATTTTGACTTTTATACGCGCCTCATCCGGTATTGTTCCTATATTGGTCATGTAAATTATGCGCGCCATTTTCCCTCTTTTTCCTATCATTCCTGTTGCTTCATCAAACCAGATTTTTGCATAAACATGCCTTGTTTCAAGGGAAGCGTATTTTCCGCTGAGGTAGTCCACTATTTCATTGAAATCAATCCTAGGGAGGTTTGTGTAATTGTAACTTTGTTTTGCCAATTTGTATAATTCATCCACGTGGATTGGTTCTTCTATTGCAATTCCGTAAATGTGTTGTGCCAAAACATCAAGTGCATTTTGCGGGATTTGTATTTTATCGATTTTTTTTTCGAATGCCGATTTTACCATTACCGCGCACTCAACCAAATCATCGCGATCAAGCACAATTATTCTTCCTTTTACTGTTGAGTGCAATTGATGTCCGGATCTTCCGATTCTTTGTATTGCGCGCGCAATGCTTTTCGGTGAACCTAATAAAATTACAAGATCTATGAAACCAATATCAATTCCTAATTCGAGAGAAGTAGAACAAACAACTGTTTTCAATTCTCCGCGCTTCAATCTTTCCTCAACACTCAATCTTACTTCCCTATCGAGCGAGGAGTGATGTGCTCCGATTGTTGTTTCCTTGAAAAAATCCGGGAATTTATCTTTCAAATTGTGAACAACTCTTTCGGTTGCGCTTCGAGTATTAGTAAAAATTAATGTTGTTTTGTGTGCGCGAATTAAATCATTGAGCGTATTGTACAAAGCGGTTTGTGTTTTTTCCATTGTAGTGTCAATAAAACTCGGCAGCGGACTTATTACTTTCAAATCAAGTTTTTTCAAAAAAGAAACATTAACTATTTTGCAATTTCTTTCTTTTCCCTTTTCATTTCCAACCAAATAATGCGCAACTTCTTTGAGCGGGGCAACGGTTGCCGACAAACCAATCCTGCACATTCCGGGAGCCAATCTTTGCAACCTTTCTACTGAAAGAGACAGATGAACTCCGCGTTTGTTTTCCGCGAGCGAATGTATTTCATCCACAATCAGCCATTCAACCGTTCTCAAGTTTTCCCTGAATTTCGGTGCGTTCAAAATTATTGCCAATGACTCCGGTGTTGTGATTAAAATGTGCGGAGGTTTTTTTGTCATTGCGGCTCTTTCACTTGTTGTTGTGTCTCCTGTTCTTACCGCAACTCGAACATCAAGTTTTTTTCCTTGTTTGTTTGCTGTTTCTTTTATTGATTCAAGCGGGTCAAGCAAATTTCTTTTGATGTCGTTGTTCAGCGCGCGCAATGGAGAAATGTAAACGCAGTAAATTTTATTCTCGAGAATTCCTTGTTCTTCATAATTGTGGAGTTCGCTTAAAATGGAAGTGAAAGCGCTTAATGTTTTTCCCGTTCCGGTTTCAGCAGAGATAAGAGTGTTCTGCCTGTAATGAATGTTTGGAATAGCGTAGAGCTGCGGCTCGGTAAATGTTCCGAATTTTTCCTTAAACCATTGGCTAACCATTGGGTTTAGCATTCCGAAAATTTGCTTGTCCGTGTGTTTTTCTTCCTGAAATTCTATTGACATAAAAACCAAAACTCATTTGCTACATAACTGATTGCGATGAATCAATTCTTACATAATTCTAAATGCGAGTGGTTATAAAAGTTGGGGAAGTTAGGTGCCGGTGCAAACAAAAATCTATTAGTAACATTTAAGTAGATCATAAACCTTATTTGGCGCATGAAATTCGCTTTAGTTGGGGTTGTTATGTTCACGCTGTTCCTTGGGGGTTGTGTAACCATAAACCTCAACGGCGATTCAAATGATCCGGTGTGCGGGAACAATGTTTGTGAAACCGGGGAAACATTTTTGAGTTGCATTGATGACTGCTTCGGCGAAAACCCCTCCTGTGGAAATGATGTTTGCGAATCAGGCGAAACGGTTCTATCTTGTCCTAATGACTGTTATGTTCTTTGCGGGGATTGTGGGGATATGGAAAAGGCTGTTTGCGGCAATGAGATCTGTGAGTTCTCGGAGGATACGGAAACCTGCCCAGTTGACTGCACCAACCTGGTTGCTTGTGGCAATGGTGTTTGCGAGTCGTTTGAAACAAGTGAAACCTGTGAGGAGGACTGCCCTTTTGAGGAAAGCGTTTGCGGTGATCGTGTCTGTGAATTTGATGAAACGCTTGAAAATTGTTCCAGAGATTGCGGCGATTGCGGAAACGGAATTTGCGATGACGGTGAAACATTCCAACGCTGTTCCTATGATTGCCCGCTGCCCATAAGAGTGTGTGGTGATGCGGTATGCGGCCCGGGAGAGGATTCCGAAACCTGTCCAATTGACTGTAGCACAATCAATGGATTGGGGAATGTGTGCGGGAACAACGAATGCGAACCCGGAGAAACCGCTGTTTCATGCGCGGAAGATTGTGAATCCATTTTGATTCCCATTAATCAGGTTCCGTCAATTACTGTTATTGCAAGCCCATCAAATCCCTCTCAAAGCCTTTCCTTCAGCCTCTCAATTTCAGCAGAGGATGATGAAGGGGTTGAATCACTTGCCTGGGAAACGGATGAATTCATCCCTTTTCATGATCACGTAAACACTTTTGACTGTTCTTCACAAACAACCTGCTCCAATACGTGGGAAGAACTAATAGTGGTTGAGGAAGGCACATTTACAATTACCGCTTATGCAATTGATTCTTCCGGCAGGGAATCTGGGGGGGCAGATGTTGAAATAACCGTGCTTCCATTCGTTCCTTATGAAATTGATGTGGGGCCTATTTGTGGCAATGATGTGTGTCAAACAGGTGAGACAACATCAAGTTGCCCCAATGATTGCATTTCGGTTGAAATAGTGTCAACGGTTTGCGGAAACGACC
>DASRUN010000037.1:0-2287 GCA_035655435.1 archaeon
CGGGACACCACGGCGGAGCAGGAATGGCCGGAACAGGAAAAAGGGCGGACCATAAAAAAACCCTCATCAACAATCTTTACGGAAACGATTACTTTGGAAAGCAGGGAATAACAAGCAAGGGAACAAAAAGAGACAGAAGAAAAAGAATAAACATCGGAGACATTGAAAGAAACATGCAAAGCTATGTGAAAAGAGGACTTGCCAAAAAGACAAAAGACGGTTTTGAATTGAATTTGGAAGACTACAAAATTCTCGGAGAGGGAGAAATTAAAAACAAAGTTACCGTGAAAGCCATGGAGGCTTCGGAGTCTGCAATTAAAAAAATTGAAAGCGTCGGAGGAAAAATCATTGTGAAAAAGATTTCTGAGAAGGAAAATAAATCGGAAGACAATTAATCGGAAGATTCAAAATGGATTTAAGGAAAATATTCAGCTATATTCCCGAAGTAGTAAAGCCTGAGGAGAAAAAAGTTGATTTCAGGGTAAAGTTCAAATGGACGCTCACGGTGCTTGTTTTTTTCTTTATTCTTACAAACGTTTCACTTTTCGGACTTACAAGCAATTCTCTTGAAAGGTTTCAGTATCTTGCGATAGTTCTCGGAACTGATTTTGGAAGCATAATCTCCCTTGGAGTCGGTCCCCTCGTGATGGCTTCAATAATCTTGCAGCTCTTGACCGGTTCAGGAATACTTGCAATAGATTTGACGACAACGGAAGGGAAAAAATTTTTTCAGGGTTTGCAAAAAATACTCGTAATATTTTTTATATTTTTCACTTCGTTCATTTATGTTTTCATGCAGGGTTTGCAGGCAGCCCCGGGTTTCACATATCTTGTGATAACCCAGCTTGTACTTGGAGGTTTCGCGATTTTTTACATGAGCGAAGTCCTTGACAAATGGGGATTCGGTTCAGGAGTTTCATTGTTCATCGGAGCGGGAATAAGTTGGAGACTTTTCACAAGCGCATTCCAATTCACAAATCAACAGGGAAGAAATTGTTTGGTTGATTTTGCGGCAACACCTTGTTCTGGAAAAATTCTTGTGCTGATACAGTCCATTGTTAACAGATACTCCATTGAATTTGTTTCCGCGTTTGCAGCAATAGCATCAACAGTTTTAATTTTCCTTCTTGTTGTTTGGGCGCAATCGTTGAAAGTTGAAATTCCATTATCGTTTGGAAAAGTCAGAGGATATGCAATAAAATGGCCTCTTGCATTTTTCTACGCATCAGTAATTCCAGTTATTTTAACAGCGGCGTTGATTGCAAACTTCCATTTGTTTGGCAGCCTCATTGAAAATGTCGCGGCTCCTTGCATTTCAGGAGGAGAATGCGTCGGCACCGCAAAGTTTGCGTCTTACTTCGGATTTTTGGGGCATTTCGTCCAAGGTCAGCCCGTTTCAGGACTTGCATTCTGGCTTGGCTCCACAAATCTTCTTGAGCTTGTGATAAGGGGAGGATTGCTTCCAATTTATTTATTACAAGGACTCACTCACACAATTTTCTTCATGGTATTTTCCGTCATCTTTGCAGTTTTCTGGGTTAAGACTTCCGGAATGGATGCAAAAGCGCAAGCCCATAAAATTGCGGCGTCAGGCTTGCAAATAGCAGGTTTCAGGCAAGATGAAAGAGTTTTGGAAAGCATACTTGAAAGATACATACTTCCTTTGACAGTAATGGGTGGAATGGCTATAGGATTTTTAGCCTCAGTTTCAAATCTTCTTGGAGCTTTAGTTTCAGGAACGGCAATTCTTTTAGTTGTAATGATTATGTTCCAGTTCTACCAAAACATTGCACAACAACACCAAGCAGACATGTTCCCTGCAATGAAAAAAATGCTTGGATGAAATGCGGACAATTTAAAAATAAATTTTACCAAAAAGAGATAATAAAATGATTAAAGAATTAATGATTGCAAACCCCAAGGCAGGTATTGTGCTGGTTTCGGCTTTTGTGACTTTGGCAATGACTCTCGTCACGAAGTATTTCACGAATCAGGACAGAATGAGGGAGTTGAAAAATCTGCAAAAGGCGTGCCAGATAAAACTTAAAGACAACAAGGGGAAACCCGACGAGGCTGCAAAAATTCAAAAGGAAATGTTTGAATGTTCAATGGAGATGATGAAGCATTCAATGAAGCCCTTGCTTTTTACATTCATACCTTTGATTCTTCTTGTCGGGTGGCTTAAAGGAGTTTATGCTGAAACAACTATCTCAAGCTCATGGCTTTGGTGGTACATAGGCTCGGGAATAGCGTCAAGCATTGTTTTCAGAAGAATTTTTAAAGTGGT
>DASRUN010000038.1:0-27092 GCA_035655435.1 archaeon
GAAAGTGGATTACAAAATACTCTCCAGCGGGATAGCTGCATACAGGAAAATGCAAGCCGGTTACTTGGAACCATATCCAAGAGTTAGGAGTACACTCATAAAACTCAAAGAAAAAGGCCTCAAACTCGGAATAGTGAGTGATGCACCAAGATTAAAAGCATGGCTAAGATTAGCGGAAATGGGATTAACGGATTTCTTTGACTTTGCGGTAACACTGGATGATACAGGAAAAACAAAACCGGATCAACTGCCATTTCAAGCTGCGCTAAAAAACCTTAAATGCAAACCAGAAGAAGTGTTGTTTGTAGGAGACAATCCTGGAAGAGACATTAAAGGCGCGAAAAAAGCAGGAATGAAAACCGCATTAGCAAAATATGGACAATTGTTTCCGGATGAAGGAATCAAAGCCGATTACGAACTCAAAGGGTTTGAAGAACTACTCAAAATAACCTAAACGGAGCAATGAAAATGGCTTCTTACAAAAAATCCGGAAAAATTGTGAAAAAAATACAAAAATTTTTTTCTGAACAAAACAAAACAAAGTGCGTTTTAGGGTTAAGCGGGGGAATAGATTCAGCTTTGACGCTTGCATTGCTTGTGAAAGCGCTTGGAAACAAAAACATCACTTGTATTTTGATGCCGAACACAAAAATAACCAAAAATCAAAGCACAAACGACGCAAAAAAACTCGCGGAAAAACTTGGAGTACGATATTTTATTGTGCCGATAGATGAAATGCTTGAATCATTTCAAACTCCTTGGAAACAAAGCAATACAGCAAAAGCAAATTTAAGCGCAAGAACCCGTGCACTTCTATTGTACAATTATGCAAACTCAAATAATGCGCTTGTAGCCGGAACGGGAAACAAATCCGAATACTATTTGGGGTATTTTACAAAATACGGGGACGCGGCCGCTGACTTTTTTCCAATAGGAAATTTACTCAAAAAAGAAGTAAGAGAAATCTCAAAAGAATTGAACCTTCCAAAAGAATTCTTGGAAAAAGCTCCAAGTGCGGAATTATGGGAAGGACAGGAAGACGAAAAAGAGCTTGGGTTAACGTACGCTCAAATTGATGAATTGCTTCCCTTAATTCTTGAGAAAAAGAAAATTCCGGCTTCGCAAAAACAGGCAGCGGAGAAAATAAAGAAACTCATTGAGGCAACGGAGCATAAGAGAAAAAGCCCGCTAATAATCTAGTCAAGCTTGAATGCTTTCTTAATCGTGGCTTCCTTTATTTTATTATGGGAAACATACATTATTACAAGAATAAACCAGGTCATGAAAAGAACCAGCAAACCCCAAATGCTGCCGATAAACCAAATAACCCAAGAAGTGAATATTGTAACAGAGATAAGGGAATAGCCAAACGCAAGATAGAGATAGAACATGGTCTTGGCAACAACAACCTGATCCACAAAAGGCTGAACCAAAGAAATTGCGCGCACGGTTAACAGCATTATTATAATCAACATGAACCAGTTGCTCAACAACAAAAGCAAAGTGCTTAATTCCGCCATTTTAAACCAACAATACAAACAGAAACAACATATAAAAAACTGTCTGCTACATAATAGGTTTTTGTTTGGGTTCTAAAATTTAATAACATACAACAAAAAAGTACTTAATGCGTAAAAAAGTTTTTTTGAATTTTGTTTACGGAGCAACGCTGTTCGGAATTCTTTTTATTGCCCTAAATTTTTCCGGGTGTTTGGCAAAGCCCACAAACACTTTAAGTGAGTGCGAAAATAAACCGAACATTGAACTGCGAGATGTATGCTATTCAGAAAATGCTAGTGATACAAACAACTTGAGTTTTTGCACGCAAATAATTAACGAACAAATTAGAAACGCTTGCATCAATTCATTGCCTTAAACTAAAAAATTATTTTATTGAACAATCAGTTTTTTTCAAGGCGAATTGTTGAACCGATAGGAAAGTCTTCTTCGGAAATTCCTTTGAAGGTTAATCCAACTGTCATTCCTTTTTTCGCGTTGGTGCCGTACTTTGATTCAAGGGCGATTAGTTCGTACTCTTTATTGCTGTTTGAAAAGGCTTTCATTCCCTCGCAAACAAACCCATCCTGCACCTCAGCAACCACATAAATATCATCTAACCCGTAAAACATACAGGATTTTCTCACAAGAACCTCTCCCTTTGCGTTTTCAGCTTTGGTCATTGCCCTGGCAATTCTATCTGATGGCGTTGAAACGCTGATGTGTGTGCCTGTTCCTGTTGAGGCGCGATTTTTGTTTCCGAATGCAAGTGTCACTAGGCTCATTGTTTTTTCATCTCCAAAAAGTAAATTAATTTATGCTAAACTCATTAATAGGCAAAACTGTGGGTGAATCCAAACCAAGTTTTGTAACAAAATTAGGTTTCCTTACTTTTTAAACTTTTCTGCCTCTTTCATCAGAGACTGCATTACATGATGCGTTGCAGCTTCCGCATCCCAATCAGAATGACTGGCCGCAAATTTTTTACCATTCACAACAATCTTTGCGTGAAACTCAACAAGTGTTCTGGTGCCGCCCTTATTTGCTTCTTTGAAATGAGCTTCCATGAACATTTCTCCGTGCAAGCGTTTGGCTAATTTGTCATAAGTTGATTCGATTAAATGATTGATTTTATCTTTCTTAAAACTATCAACATCTGGAAAATTTGAAAGCTGAATTTTTCTATCCATACAAAACACCGTTAAAACCTATTCTAAAACTTTTTTAGAAAAACTAATTATTTTTAATCCTCAATTTTTTTTATTGAAATTACCGCCGCTGGGCAAACCTCAACCGCTTGATTGGCCAAAGAATCATCATCAACAATAAGCTCCCAAATTCCGGGCTTGACTTCTTTGCCGCCGATAAGGTCTGCTTTGCCGTCATCAGGATTAATTGAAAAATGTTCCGAATCAACCGCGGCACAAGGGCCGGCAGCAACACAATTGGTTCTATCATAAATAATCTTGAATTTTGCCATTTAGAAAACCACTACTATGGAAACTCACTCCAACAATTTATATTTGTTGGTTTTTATTTGAGCGCTTTCGCGCCCCATTTTTCAAGCTCGGAAATGGCTTTCTTCAAACCCTCGGCTTTCCCAAGGGCTCTGTACTCTATTTTCGGCTTCGAACCCAAAACCAGGTTTTTTTGAATAACTCCTAATTTTTCAAGTTCACTCAAGCGAGTGGATAAAATTCGCGGAGTAATCGGTTCAATCATTTTTAAAAGTGAATTAAATCCTATTCCATGCGGAGTTTTCAGTAAAGCCCGTATAATGGCCAAATTATGCTTTTTAGAGGCAAACACCTGCACCTTCTGAAAATCGTCTTCCACAAAAATCAACTATAAAAAATATACCTACTATACTATGTATACCTACTAGTATTTAAATATCAAGGGCATAAAGTATTGAAGTTGAATCGCGCATTGATTCACCTCAAAAACGTTTCACCTCTGTGGTGGGGGTAATTCAT
Organism: archaeon; assembly: GCA_035655435.1. Classification (GTDB taxonomy): domain Archaea; phylum Iainarchaeota; class Iainarchaeia; order Iainarchaeales; family Iainarchaeaceae; genus UBA493. The sequence goes on from DASRUN010000038.1 coordinate 3,474, forward strand.
TATGAACTGGAAGATATTCGTAAAAGACGTGGAACCGATTTCGGTTCCAAAAATAAAATCATCTAAACTTGGTTATGCTGCCAAAAAGAACAATTTGAGCGGTTCTTCCACGCTTTTAGCTTACCGGGACAAATAAGTCCCGGTCCCTTTCCTTTTCCTAATTGCTTTTAAGGACTTTCAACAAAGCAATCATTATGGCAATTGAACAAACAATCATTGGAATTGTTCTCACGGTTGCACTTGCAATTATTGTTATTTTCTTTGCACTCAAACTCGGAAAGCAAGCAGTTCTTCTTCTCATAAACAGTTTTTTGGGATTAGTTGTACTTGTTCTGATAAATCTTTTTCCCTTCGTGAATATTGACATCAACATTTTCAGTGTTCTAATAACCGCAATAGGCGGAATTCCGGGAATCATACTCTTGATTTTGCTTTCAGCACTCGGAATTGCATTTTAGTTTAAGAAAATGAGGCGCCTGTCGATCAATGGTTAGGTTTCGAGCTTCCCAGCACCGTTTCTTTTCTCAAAGGAAAGAAAAATCTGTCAAAATAGCAGTATTGGTGGGAAACAGCTCGTGATCCGGGTTCGACTCCCGGCGGGCGCATCAAATAATGATTTTTATTTCCTTGAGGTTTGAAGCTGTTCCACCAACCTCTACTTGAGTAATCTTATTGCCTTTAATTCCAAGGCGAGCAAAAATTTTCGAGGGCTTTCCCATTGAGCGGCCTTGTTCAAAAACCAAATTTTTGGCTTGTTTTTTTGTTATTTTTTTGTGAGCAAAGAGATAGCAAGCAAGTGCGCCTGTAGCAATTCCTGTTGCCGGATCTTCTCGAATTCCAAAAAGTGGCGCAAAATCCCTGCAACTGACTACTAAGCCCTTATTCTGGAGATTAAAAACATGAAATCCAACAATTTTGTGCTTTCTGCTCGCTTTCTTGATTTTTTCAAAATTAGGTTTAAGTGATAACAAGGTTTTCAGATTTCTAACTCCGACAAAAACGTCTCGTTCTCCGGTGGAAACAATTTGGTTCGGCGGATTCGTAAGAATAGTTTTCTCTGAAATATTCAAAGAATCTACAATTTCATTTTTTGGGATTCCAGGAAAAAACTTTGGAAGATTTTGATGCATGAAAACTTTTCCTCCTTTCTCAACTGAAATTTTTAGAACTCCTGCTTTTGTCTCCTGAAAATAGTTTCCTAGACGTATTTTTCGCATTTTGGAAAGAAGGTAAAAAGAAGCAATTGTTGCATGGCCGCACAAATCCACCTCTTTTAACGGAGTGAAAAACCTTAGTTTAAAATCCGCTTTTTTAGATGAACATACAAACGCGGTTTCTGAAAAGCCTACTTTCTTTGCAATTTTTTGCATTTGCTTTGTAGAAAGAGCGTCAGCGTTCAATACCACGCCTGCGGGATTGCCGCCTTTGCGTTGATCAGTGAAAGAATTTAAAGTAAAAACCTTGAACTCAGAAGGCATGAATACTGAAGGGTTAATTACAATTTTAATCCCCTTTGAAAAAAACCAACAAATTTTTTTCAGCTAAGGAAGAAGAAATAATTAACTTTCGTGTGTTCGGAATCCTAACCCTAAAAACTCTTATTCGAGTGATTCGTTACCTACTTTAGTTTTTATGTCACACGACAACTAAACCAAAAACAAAGGGATGGGCAATGCTAACTCGCTTAGAGTAATCCGGAAACCCCTTTTCCATGCAAACCTTTTGGTGCCCGTCCCTTTACACTTATTTTTACTTTCCCATCCCCAAAACGCATTTTAAAACACATTAGAACAATTCTTGTTTATGGATTCAAAACCGGTAATAGAAAACGAAACATGGCAAAAACTAATCAAAAAAAACGAATTATTGCGAGAGGCGGTAATGAATCCTAATACGGATTTTATGACCAAACTCATTTTTGATGCAAAATTCTTGCAAACAAAAAACCTCCAAGAATTAACCCACTGGAGCAACCTAATTGTGAAAATTAAACTCCTTTTAAGCGAAAAAAAAGGGCTCTCTATGAAAGAAATCACCAAGAAACTCAAAGAATCGGAATCCGATGTACAAATAGTGCTTGCCTACTTGAAAGGCATGGCGGAAGTGCTAGAAACAAAAGAAAAATACTCAATAAACGCGAATAACGCATTTTCGAAAATGTTTGTGTGAACTGTGAATCAACCCAATTGAAAATTGCACGAATTTTAGGACAAATGTTTATGCCTCCAAAAAAATGCCCTTCATGTAATAGTTCCAAAATAAAGGTTAATTCCAGCAAAGGAAAAATTACTTTGAAATGTTATCGTTGCGGGTTTGTGAATGAGCGGAAAGAGGAGTAATTTTTTACACAAATTTTAGGACAACTTAACCTTAAATAAACGGAGCAAAGAAATTCTTATTATGAAAATCAATGTACAAAAATCCCAAGAACGAGGAACAGCAGAACATGATTGGTTACATTCACACTTTAGCTTCAGCTTTGCAGAATATTATAATCCTAAAAAAATGGGGTTTGGAACTTTGAGAGTTTTGAATGATGATATAATTGATGCGGGTTCCGGGTTTCCAACGCATCCGCATGATAACATGGAAATTGTAACAATTGTTCTTGAGGGAGCATTGAAGCACAAAGACAGTATGGGGAATGAAGGAATAATTCCGAAAGGAGATGTGCAAAGAATGAGCGCGGGAACAGGAGTTCGACACTCCGAATTCAATGCTTCGCAAACGGAGCAGGCAAAATTATTGCAAATTTGGGTTTATCCGAAAAAACGAAACATCGAACCAAGCTATGAACAAAAAACATTTTTGAAAAAGGAAAGGAAGAACAAATTGCAAATAATTGTTTCAGGGTTTTCCGAGAACGGAGCAATGAAAATGAATCAAGACGGAAAATTTGTTCTTTGCGACCTTGAAAAAGGAAAAAAAGCTTCTTACTCATTAAAATCAACGGAGCAGGGGTTGTATGTTTTTGTAATAAAGGGAAAAATAAAAATTGCAACAACGGAGCTAAGTGAAAGAGATACGGCAGAAATAACCGAAGCGGAAAAAGTTGAATTAAATGCTTTACAAAATTCTGAAATACTTTTTATTGAGATTCCGATGTCACATTAATCAATTTATGTAAAGGCAAAATAGAAATACTTGTTTTAGGAATCATTTTCTATGCCGATAAGAAAACCCCCGGAGCATCGGCCGTCGGTAAAAATCGAACGGCTTGTGCTCGAAAACAGATTTTTTATCAGCAATAATGTTTCTGTGAAGGCACTATCAGATAGAGTTCTTGAAGCGCTACATATTCCAGAAGCATCAGGAAAAAATCAATGTGCAAAATACACAAGAATTGCAGCGGAAAGAGTTTTTGGTTTACATTATTATCCTGCGGATGCAAACGAAGTTGGTAAAAAAAATAAAATAGTTTGGGATATATCGCGCAAGGAAAAAATACCTTCTATTAAACCCGGGCAGATACTGGGAATTTATTTGCCGAAAAGCCCTTTCCTGGATAAAGGGTGGAGATTTACACATACGGCTCTAGTTGTTGGACGACAAGGGAGTGAGTATATTATTGCACATAACATCGGGGGAAAACTGTTAATTGAATTATTATCAAGTGCTATCTCAGAAAATAATGGCAGAGTAATGCAGGTTGTGGAACCAAAATATTTGCCCGGAATAACCCCGGACTATGTTAAAATCGAAGAAAAACAAATACGAGAAATGGCAGAATCTTTGGCAAAAAAAGACGTGAAAGTAAAGCGAAAAGGCAGGCTCCGAAGCCGATCAAAACCCAAAAAACAGTATAATAACTTTAATTTACCCCTCTAATTTAAATTCAGTTACGGAGTTTCCTATTCTAACAAACTACTATTTAGGAGGTAATCACACATGGCAGGTAAACCAGCATTCGGAGGATATACAATAAACTTCGCGGGTCAAAACGACTCAGTGGAGAAAGTATTCGGAAACAAACCGATAGCGCCGAGCGAAATGACAAAGAAAATATGGGCATACGTCAAAAGCAAAGGCCTTTCATCAAAGAAATAAAATTTTTTTTAAAACGCGCCCCTCGGGGCGCGCCCAAATACTTTTTTTAAAAATTGCACGAATTTTAGGACAAAGTTTTTTAAGGCAGGCAAACAATAAGTTGTAAGGATGTCACGACCAACTAGAAGAGGATTTTTCAAAAGAACCGGTGCGGCTGTTGCAGGGTTTGTTGTCGGAACATTCGTGCGCGGAAAAAGAGCCGAAGCTCAAAGCGGAAAAACTGGAGTTTTCAACGAATTTTCAGATTCAAGTAACAGAAGAGGTTTGTTAGGGTTTGGAAGAAAAACGATTATAGTGGATAGTAAAGTAACAAAAGATTTGCTTAGAAAACAACTTGAGCAGGGGAACGTCAAAGACCCGATTTTTTGGACAAACTTTTTCCACGAAAAACAAAAGTATAAAATAGAGCTCCAAAACGAAATTCCTGAAAAGGACAGAGCGTCAGAGGCAACTAAAAAAATAGCTTCGGAGTCACACTCAATGGTTGCGTTTGCAAATGCTATTGAAGCAATCTCGATAAAGCATGAAGTTTCTAGAGACTATGTTCTCAATCTGATCACCACAATTCGCAAATCGCGTAAAGGGCAACAATTTCTTCCAAATGCCAAAAATAATTACGATACACTTTCCTTTGAATTGGTCAAAATAAGAGGAAAAATAGATTCCGCAAAAAAAGATTCAGTTAAAGAAAAATTAAACATAGAATACGAACGGACAGCTAAACTTCGTGCAATTGTAGCTAGCCTCAGCGAAGCCGCCGCAAGATCTCCGGGATCAAGCAGATTTGATAGAGGAAAAATCTAAAACTATTTTTTCAATTCCCTAAGCGCGCGATCAAACGTTCCTGCATTTACAATTGAAAGCGCTTTTGTGTGAGAAAAAGCCATTGCTCTGAGGTAAAGGTATTGAATTCCCCTTTCTTTTCCAAGCGAAAAGTGAGCCCAATACCCAATTCTTTTTCCTATCTCATACGCCTCTATCGGTTCATCATAATTGGAAATTCCTTTTACGCGCTCTTTTACTTTAGGAATCCAATTAAATTCCTTCTGAGTTGGATTTCTTGTTTTTTCCACTACTGCAATATTATTTTGCAACGAATAAAAAGTGTCAATTGCTTCCGCAAAAGGAACATCAATTTCAATAACTCCTAATTGTTGCATCCTGTGAATGGCTTCATGCAATGGAGTTGTGGCAAAATATTGGCTTTTGCTGAAATCTCTTGCCAGGTTTATTTGACCGGTTCTTTCATTTATAACTCCGCCGCCAATATTCCCGTGTTCGCGGATCAACATATAAATTTCCTTTCCCATTTCACGCATTTTCAAATATTCTTCCTCTTTAGTTCTTTCATTACCGGTTAGAGTTGAAACAAGGTTATGGTGGATGCTCTGCGAAACAGGGCTGAATGCTTTTTCGAGTCGTTGAAGAAGCAGTCGTCTTTTCGTTAGAGAAAGATGGGGCGCAAAAAAACTTGCGGCAAAACGAACCTGCTCTTTAATTGCTTTTGTATCATTTTTTGTTAATTTTCCGCCGCTAAGCCTTTCTTCATGTGGAGGAAGAGGTATTTTGAAATACGGTTTTCTTGCTTTCTTCTTCGCTGAATGATTTTTCCATTCAGATGACAAAAAACGTTCTGCCAATTCTTTAGCTTTTTTTGCATCAAAACCCGGAGTAATTTCTCCGGTTAAAATAAAATGCGCGTGAGGAGGAAGTTTTGCCATAACAAAAAAATAAGAAAAAAGGATTATTAAAACGCTGTACACGAATAGAAAGTTTTTACACGAATTTTAGGACATTTTTTCATGTAATCTCCGCGAAAAAGGTTTAAGCAGTATCGCATTTGTATAGGTTTGTGCAAAAAGAAAGTTTTGGAAAGAGAAGGTCCGTATTTCATGCAGTGCTTATGCAGATAGCAATCAGGGTGAAATATTTGTTCCTTTCATGGTTTTTACTCAAACCATTTTTATTCAAAAACATCAGCAAGTACGCACCTAGAAACAATGCGTATAAGGATCCGCCAATAACTTATTTCCAGTCGCTCATGTACAAGGTTGTTATTGTGTTGGTCTGCTTTACAAGGGAAAGCGGTTTGGCAGCAAAAATAGCCTACGCCACGGGTTTGATGCGGCTACTTCACAAAGTGCAGGAGCATCTTGAGAAAAAAATTCTCGAGAATTGCAGGAAAAATATTCCAAAAAACCAAAGAATTCCATTGCCGGAATACGATTGGAAGAAAGGAAATGCCGAAGATTTTTTTGAAAATTGGGTTAAAAATCCGCACCCTGTCGTGCTCAGAGGATTCCTTGATAATTTCATTGACACAAAAGAATGGACGTTTGACAGCCTGCTGAAAAAATACGGGGAAGAAACAGTTTTTCTCACAAAGCCGGAAGTTGACGGTTATTTGGGAAAGTTGAAGGAAGTGAATTCTCCGGGAGTTTATTTGCACAACAGTGAAAGTCTGTTCAGAAAATATCCGGAATTAGCAGAAAAACTGAATTTTGGTTTCATCGAGAAATACATGAAAAAAAAGGCCGGATTTGCACAGATTTTTGTCGGCCGGAAAAAAACAGGTGCGCCGATGCATTGTGCAAACCTCTGGAACTTTTTCTACATGCTCGACGGAAAAAAGAAATGGTATTTTGTAGATCCAAATTACACTTTTTTTGCATACCCTTATTTTATCTTCGGCATTGCATCCGGCTTCACATACTGCCGATACCCGAACGATTATGACAAGAATGTTTATCCCTTGTTCGAATATTGTCCAACATATGAGGTTACCTTGCAAAAAGGGGATTTGCTTCTTAACCCGCCATGGTGGTGGCATGCGGTTGAAAATGTAACAGAAAAATCCGTCGGGGTTGCAAGCAGGTGGTTCGGCGACGGAGTTTTTGGAAAAGATTTGATGATGAACGAAGAAAACTACGAAATCAACAGAATCTTTTCTCTAACATCACAAAAAGGCCCCGCATCCTATTCATACGTCCATGCAAACCTCATAAACCTAAATCCATTGTATAAAAAAGAAGGGGTTACGTTCGGCGAAAAAAGAAGCAGGTACATTGCGTTCCAGCGCGTCGCCTCAAAAGAACCCATACTGGGGTTCAGGCACAAATTGTAAATTACACGAATTTTAGGGCAACAAGATTTTTATGCCACCAAAAAATGCCCCTCTTGTAATAGTTCCAAAATAAAAGTTAATTCCAGTAAAGGAAAAATTACTTTGAAATGTTATCGTTGCGGATTTGTGAATGAGAGAACGGAAAGCACAATAATTTATACAGGCTAAAACGTCTCTTTTGTAATGCCTAGAAGACTTCATCCAAAAACTATGCAAAGAATAGATCGCCTGCTCGCAGAAACCAACCACAGCAATGCTGAGATAGCAAGGCAAACAGCAACCCATTGGCAAACGGTTTTGAAAAGGGCAAAACAAGTTCGCACTGCTAGTCAGAGAAAAAATGCCAGAAACAGTGCTATTGCAAAAGTCGCTCAAAAGCAAGCTTATGGGAAAGGAGCTAACTTTGAACAATTGTTGTTTGAAAAAATAACGGTTAACGGAAAAAAAGTTTTCAGGCGGACGCTTCCGGAAGTTGCTGAGCAAACAAACCTGTCGCACCAAGCTGTTTTTAAAAGATGGAAAAAAGGTCATCTTAAGCAGAGAACCGAGGTGGCAAATGCAGAGGTTGTAACTCGAAGGAGAGCCGAAGTAGCTGCACAGCAAGCAAGCCCGGTTTTGGTAATGGCGATTAGCCTTCTTGTAGGAAGCGGAAATTATTCTGATGCACAAATACTTGTGAGGATGAAAGAATTTGACAACATGCATGGTTATAATAAAATGAAAGTAAATCGAGATGAGTCAAGAAGCAGAGCAGATTATTTGTATTTGTTGAAAATTGCAAAAACGCGCGCGAGGGAACAGAGGAGAATTGTTGAACAACAACTTGCAACTGCAAAAGTAAAAAGCGGAACCAGGGCAAGTAGAAGAAAACCAGAGCCTGTAAGCCAAGGGATAACTAAGAGAACGCCATGGCTTTATCCTGAAGAACGAAGTCCTGAAGGGGAAGGACCATATTATACCTTGGAATTCATTGTTAGGCGAGGCGGAGATCCAAATCTTGCTATACCGCTACTTATGGCAAGAAATTCCAGAATGAATGAAAGAACATTGCTTTCTATAATTGATGAACTCAAAACACACTACTCAAAATATAGAAAATAAAATTGTACGAATTCTAGGACAAGAATTCTCCTTTTAAAATTGCAATTACTAAGAATATTACTGAATCTCATGGCTAAAAAAAATCAATCAGAATTAATTTCTTCTGAAACAAGAATCGGGCACATACATTTGAAGGTTGCCGATCTTGAGCGTGCGGTGGAATTTTACAAAAATGTTCTTGGATTTGAAATTACTTCAAGGATTGGAGATAGTGCTGCTTTTTTGTCTGCCGGAGGATATCACCATCATATTGGATTGAATACTTGGGAGAGTAAGAACGGGAAAATCGCCCCGCAAGGAAGCACGGGTTTGTATCATTTTGCAATATTGGTTCCGAATCGCAAAGAGCTTGCAAAAGTTCTCCAACGTTTAACGGATAAAAAATATCCTATTGATGGTGCGGCAGATCATGGAGTAAGCGAGGCCATTTATCTGCGCGATCCTGATGGAAACGGAATTGAGATTTATGCGGACAGGCCAAAAACAAAATGGCCAAAAGATTCTGAAGGAAAAATATTGATGTACACTAAAGCGCTTGATTTTGAATCTTTGATGAAGGAATTGGAATAAAAACTTTTTATACGTTGCTCGCTTTTAACTTTTTTATGTCTCTTTTATTTTTCGTAAAACAAAATAATAGGGAATTCCGGATTTTTGTCTGTTTAAATCAATGTCATAAGCTTTTTCAAGATTAAATCCAGATTTTTTAAATCCTTGGACGTATTCGCGTAACCCAGGGGTTTCGGCCAAATGTGTTTGTGATACTAAAACCACCCCGCCTCGAATTAATATTCTATTAAGTTCCGTCAAAGAATCCTCGCTTCTTGCAATGGAACCTTTTTCTATTTCAAAACCTGGCTCTGTTGGTATGTCTCTATTATAATTTGAAAAAAGAAAATGGTCGCTAATGACAAAATCGAAACTGTTGTCTTTGAAAGGCAAGTGATTAACTACAAATGGCTTTTTTGGCACCCAAACGCCGCTTGGCAGGAGCTTAAACTCATCCAGTTCTTTTCTAGGGATTGCATCCCCTCTAACTGATTTAACACCTCGTGTTTTTGCATCTGTTAATGATATTGAATCAATATCTATTGCAATTGCATTTGCTCCGCATTCAGTTTCTAAAAATTTAACATACACTCCAGTTGATGCGGCTAAGTGCAATATTTTTTTTCCTTTTAGGTTTTGTTTTGCAACGTGTTCCAGAATTGCATGGGCTGTTGCATAATGTTCAACCACTCTCATTCTTGGATTTACTCTTCTTTCGCGCTCTAAAAGATATTTTGTAGTAAGTGTCGAATCTGTAAGCTTTGTCAGCTCATTTGAATGTTTATTTGCTTTTTGAGCATTGTCGTGAGCTAGATCGTGCCTACGCATTCTTTCTCGTATTTCAGCTAATCGGAGGTTTAGTCGTCTCATTACTAAGAACTTAATTTAATGTTATATAAAATTTAGTCTATTGAAAAATGTTAATTCTCAAGTTTAGATTGCTAAATACAATCTCGCACCGGCACTCAACCCTGCTTGCAAAGTAAGTAATTCTCTAAAATTGTTTCTCTTTTGGCTCTCTTAGTTGGGTTATCGATCTGCGAACGAACTTGATTGGAGGGTTTCGGAGATGGTTTCTGATGAATGGGTTTTAGGATTAGTGGAAGGTGAAGGGTGTTTTTCAGTTTCTATTCAACGGATAGTTGACAGGAAACCAAGGAAAACTAAAACAAAGGCTAATTGGAAAAATCCCAGTATTGGGTTTAGGGTTCACTCGAGTTTTAGGGTAACTTTAGTAGAAGAGGATAAAGCCGGCTTACTGGCTATCAAAGAACACTTGGGTGTGGGTGAAATTTACAAAAGAAAGATTGAATCAGTTAATTGTAGACAAACTCTTCAATACTACGTCCAAAGTATGGTTGATTTAGAGAAAGTGGCTGAATTTTTCAAAAAACTCAATTTTTGCACGACAAAAGGCGAATCGTTCCGTCTCTGGCTTAACTGCCTTGAAATTATAAAAAGTGGGCGGCATAACACGAAGGATGGCCTTCTTGAGATTTGCTATCTGAGAGATAAAATGAATCATAGGTTATCCAAAAACTCCAGGAAGACAGACGACATAAAAAAATTACTTGAAATTAAGCCAGAACACATTGAATTTCATGCAAAACAAAGTAAACTTCTACATAACAACTCTTTGCTTGTCTCCAAAGACTGGTATAACAAGCGTCAAGGCAACTACAAAAGGCCGGATTTGATGCAAAATCCTTCAGAAACCCCTTAAACCGCGTCAAACACCCCCATAGTGCCGTTACTTCTATTCTGATATGACTTGGAGGTAGCTTCTAATAACACCAAACGCGGCAAAAGCATAGTTATGCGGTAAAATTACGAAGGGGAATTTGGCAAAATTGAATTTTTTTGCGAACAAAATTTTTGCGTGGAACGGAGCATGGTTTGGGGTGGCACAGAACTTGGAAAAGGTAGAGTGTAGTTATGTAGAAGTTGAGGGTTTTGAGATGGCTCAAAAACAGAAAGAGTAAGCTTTATAGCGGTTAGGCGTGTTACTAAACTTATGGTTCGGAGATTGTTTGGAGGTAAAGGTAAAAAAGACCCTAAGAAACCTCACTTAACGCTCATATCTGAACCAAGGCTAATTCCGCCAGAAAAACCAGGGCGAGATTTGTTTGGCAGAAAATTAGATAAAAAACTCGGCGGCATTGACGGTTAAGAATCATCGGCGTTTGATATAGCACAAACACCACACAAACCAAATCTCGTGCCTTTTTTTTCTCCATGCTCCGTTAAGCCTGCTCCGTTTGAGTGAGTTCAACCGACTTATTTTTCTAATTAAAAGTCGCACAGAAACTTTGTCCTAAAATTCGTGCAAAAGATAGCACTAAAGGATCAGTAATTGCAGTTGGTTAATATGTTAATTGCTCCAAAAAAGCGGTTAGATTAAACGTGTTTCAGCAACCCAAACTATATTATGTATCATCTCACTACATAACCTATTTTTGTTTACCTTATTCCTCTCTTTCTCTATATAATATTCTAATAACATCCTCATCAAGTTTGATAAATAATTCCCGAAGGGCTTCATCCCGTTGTTGTGTATAATATTCTTCCAGTGCTTTCAGATTTCTATTTTTTTTAGTAGGTTTTTGGCTTTTTTCTTCCGCTTCAAGGAGGTATGATAAAGCTGCTATTACAGCATCTTTTTTTGCGACAATTTCTTCTAGTTCATCGTAATTTGCGCGTTTTAGGTTGGATCTAAATTTTTGGAATTGCGCTGCTTTTTCTTTTGGCTTGATTTTCAAATCTATTTCAACTTGTGCCATTAGTGCTTTGACTTTTTTTTCATTCAGTAAAATAGAATTTACCTTAGACTGTATTCTTCCTGTCACTTTGTCCCAGTGTTTGTACACGTGCATTTGAAATTCCGTTCTCGGAAGGCTCTCTGCTTCAGCCTTAACTCTGGATTTTTCTTTTTTAGGTGCATATGCGAATGCATGGGCACTAAGTGCTGTCAATACTGTCGATCTGAGAGCGGTTGCAAGAAAATCTCTTCTATTCATCGCGTTTCTTTTCATCGCGAACCCCTGTTTTGCGTTCTTCTAATATTGCCTTGTTGTTGCTTGGTGTTCATGCCAGGCTTTCCCCCGTTTCGGTTTTCAACGCTTCTTTTTTTTGCCAACACGTCTCCGTACTGATTTCTAATTGGAATTTGTTTTCTTTTTTGTTGTTCTTCTTTTGCTTTTTTTTCCATGAAATCCAGCATTTTTTTCACATCTTTCATTGCCTTCACAGGTTCTTCCGCCCCGCTTATTTGAGTATTGTGTTTGATGAGTGCTTCCACAAATTTTTTTTCTATGCTCAACATTTCTATTTTTTCTGAGAGCTTTGCATCTGAATAATTTTTGAGATCTTTTTCAAATTGTTTTATGTGTGTTCTTTCCTGTTTTTTTTGCCAAACTTCCAAATGATAATTCAAGTCTTCTCTTAGATTTAGCCTGCCTTCGGTTGTCGCATGAGTTCTTTCAATTATGAGTAAAGGCCGTTTCTCCGCGTAATGATATAATGCAAACTCTGCTCCAAGAGTTAGAGCGGCGGCGGTTCCAATAGCGGCAATCTCGTTTCTGGACATAAATATATTTCTTTTTTTGTTTGGTGGCATAGTTGTTCAACTTTTGTTTATTCATTTATAATTTTTCACGCTTTAGGTTTTTCGGTTAATTTGCTTTGTAAATTTTCTCCGAACCATTCGCGGTAAAGAGGGTTTGCAAATTCTTCCATGAAACTTTGCCTTAGTTCTTCCGGTAGTCTTCCAAGTGAGGTTGCAAGTGTTTGTTTAAATCTGGTTTGTAGGCTTTCTCTTGCTGTGCTTCCTTCCTCAATTCCGATTCTTTCCTTTGCGAGGTTTCTAAATGGCTCATATATCGCCGCTTTTGTTGTGTGAGGTATATTGTGGTTTCTAAAAAATCCGTCCAAGGTTCCGCGCATTTCAGCATCGGCATATTTCCTTCTCCCTGTAAATCCGTTAATCATTCTTCTGTACGCGTGTCCTGCACTTCGAAATATTCCCATTGTATATCAATAAACCCTGGTATTTTGTGAATATTTAATTGTTTTCAATTTATTTTAGTGTGAGTTTATGGTTAATAAAACTTGGAGTTGAGAAAACTATCTGTATTTTTTTATTAGCTCTCCGTCCGCTGCTATTTCTAATTCGTGTCTTGCCGTTTTTTCAAGTTCAGTTTGAATCGTTGTGCCGTTCGCTCTTGCCTGCCCATCTAAGTATTGCAGTGTGTCTCTGTTTTGCCTGAGTTCAGTGATTTTTTTCTGTAAATTTGTGTTAACATAATTTTTTTTCCATTCTCTGTCGGCTTGGGTGAGTCTTCCCTGTTCTATTGTTTGCTTTACTCTTTCATCCGCTCTTTTTGCATTATTCATCACTCCTTTAACTCCCATTGCAGCACTTGCAGCTAACGCAGTTCCAAGTGCCACGCGTCCTAGAATTTTCATTCTTCGTCCGACGGGATTATTTGTATGTCTTCCGGATTTTGCTCCCGGGTTTTTTAGAGCGCCGTTTCTACTGCCAGTTTTCTTTCTGCCTAGCATTATTTTCGTTCCTCCTTCGCAGCTTTCGCCTTTTCAAGTTCGTGGTTTTTCAAGTGGTTTTCCATGTTGAATGCCTGTACCGCTTCTCCGCATTCTTTGCATTTTTGTTTTTTGATGTCCATTAAATCCAATCCAACTGTTTTGATTATAGGAATGTGAGTATTTATTTTTTCCTTTTTTCACTTTTCGTCGATTTTCAATTCAAATTGTTTTGTGTACTCTTTTTTTACCATGTTAAAACTTTGATAATGTTCCGTTGCCTTAACTTTCAAAGGATACTCTCCCTCTTGTACTATCGGCCTTGGGAATATTTGGAAGTATTGTTCGTGTTTCTGTCCCGGGGTCATATTTCCTATCCTTACGGTTTCTTTTGACTTGAACCCGCCTTTATCCAATGAAAGCGCTCTTGCAAGAACCAGATCATAAGAAACCAGTTCTTCGGTTTCGTTCATGTTTTTAAGAGTTACTTTTAGCATTACAGGTTCGCGCCTTGCTAGCTTCATTCTGAATGGTATAAAGTTTGTTTCAATTTGCAGCATTTTGTTTGTTCACCCAATACTATTTTTTTGTTGTCTCAAATTATTAAAATATGTGTTATGTATACTTCTTTGTTTCTTTCCCTTCAATAACCAATATATACAAGGAGGTTAATATTAATTTAGTTTTTCTAAAATTCTTTTGGTGTTTTTAATGGCGCGTTTTCCTGAAGCCGATTTTGTAAGAAAGTCCTTTACAATAAGAAAAATGGATTTTCCGCCGGAGGTTGCAATGACCAAGCGCTCTTTGCTTCGCTGGTTTGCGCTATCTTTCGGATTAATTTCCCCTAATGAATCCCGTTCCACGGTTTTAGATGTTTTGGATGGTTTCTTTTTTTTCCAGGTTTCAAAAAATTATTCTCCAACCACTTACGAACTTTTAGATCATATGAAAGAGCAGCAAAAAAAAATTGATGAAAAATTATTGCGCTATCATTTGAAGCGTTTGATTGATGTTGGTTTGGTTGAAAGAAGAAAAGGAAAACTATCTTTTGTAAATTCTCCAAACGCAGATCCAAAAGATATTGTAAGCGGTTTCAATCACAACATTGCTGTTCCATTGCACGAATCGGTTTCAAACATTTCAGTTGCATTAGAAAAATTGAATGAGAAATATAAAAATTAAATTACAGTCTGGGTTTTCTTATAGGTTGCCTAAATCTAGTTTCTCCGGGTCGTTTTTCTTCGTCTATTCTTCCAAACCTCACATCACTTGCTTTAGTAAATGGAAGAGGTACTCCAGCTCTTCTATAAGCTTCTTTCGCTCGTGCCTCGGCAGTATGAGCTATGCCTTTGCCAAAAGAAATAATTGGGTTTCCCGCGTTATCCACTAAAACTGCATCAAGTGATTTTGCTTTTACTGGTTCTTCCAGAGTTTGTGAACCCCCCTGCACTCGTTTTCCCCTGTTCTCGTTTTCTATAACAACAGTTTTTGTTTTTTCCCGTTCAACGCGTTGTCTCGCTGCTTGCTCAGCTCTTCCGCGAAATACGCTTGCTACTTCTTCACGACTCAAACCCTGTATATTATCTGTTCTTTCGTGAATAAGATCCTGTATCAATTGTTCTCTAGCCGCACTAGAGAGTTGTGTAGTTGCAGGTTGTTGAACAACTTTTTGTTGAGATGGTTTGAGCTGTCTAGAATTTTGTGCTTGTCTTGCGGCATCCAATTTTTTTTGTCGTGCTTGGAAAAGTTGAAGTTCTTTTTTTGCTTTTTGTGAAACCACTGTTTGTTCTTGTTTCACAACTGGTTGCTTGCTTTGTTGTTGTAAATTACGACCTCTATATTTTGCTCCCGGAGTTGAATTAAGAAATCGTTCATTCTGTTCCTTATCAAATTCTTTTTTTGTTTTCCTTTGTGGTTCTATTTTTTTTGTTGGCTCTAGATTTCTTCCCCTATAGTTTGGGTACTTTCCTAGAAATTTTTCATTTTCTTCCAATACAGTTTTCTCTCGTGCAACTTTCAAACCGCGGGCCTGAAGTTGTTTGTATGCATTTTCAATTTTTTTTTGCTTATTAGCTATTTTATTTCTTTTTTTTTGCAGCCTGTCAGCTGGAGTTGGTCTGAAAAATCTTGCAATCCCATCAAAAATTCCCATAATAAAATTAGACTATTTTCTGCTTCTTATACTTTTGTACTTAGCTTTTTTCAGTTTCTGTGTAATTCTCCCAAAAGCCTACGATTGATTTTTTTTAATCTGTTAACCGCTTCCGAAGAAGCCGTCGGATTTAATTTCAGCCACAATTTAATATTGTCTATTTGAAGTTGTATTTCCACGTGCTTTGCTCTTTGATGTTCCAATGTGTATTTGGGCTTTCTTTCCATACTTTCACTCTTTAGTTACGTTTATTTACTTATTTGCTTTTTCAGTTTATTATGAACCACCCTTTAGAAGACAAACCCAATCAAACCGTGGTTTTGGTTGATTCTGAAGGAAAACCAAACGGGAAGATTTCTGACAGAAAAACAGCGCATAGTACGCCAGGAAAGAAGCATTTGGCAATTCAGGTTCTTGTTTTTAACCCTCAAAATGAGTTGATTTTGCATGAGAGGCCGTTGCAAAAGGTTGGCGGGGGCGTTTTAGACAGTCCAACCACACACGTGCTTGCCGGAGAAACACCAGAACAAGCAGCTTTCAGGTGTTTAAGGGATGAATACGGCATTTCCACAAGGCTTCCAATAACCTTACTTTCCGGCTTTTCCTATGAAAAAGATTATGGAGACGGTTCCTGTGAGAATGAATTCTGTTTGGCTGCCTTTTGTACTTATTCAGGGACAATTACTCCTAATCCTGAGCAGGTTTCAAAAATAGTGAAAATTTCCGCTTTCACTGTTGCAAAAGAACTTTCCTCAAAACCGGAAAAATATCCTGTTTGGTTTCACGATACAATAAAAATTGTAAAAAATTCTAAAGAAGGGAAAATGTTTTTTTGAATTTTTTTATTTATCTTCTTCTCTCTTTCAAATAATCTTGCAATGCTTGTTGGAAAACCAAGTAATGATCCCTTTGATGTTGTTGCCCAGGAGAAACTTTAGCTGTTCTCCAGTGTTTATTTGTTGGCACAGTTAGGTTTGCATCAGCCGCTATAATCCCTTCACCAATCACACCTTTCTGCATGTCAATTACAACCGCATTAGGATTTATTCGTTTAATTGCCTCTGTAACCACTTTTTTTGTGTAACCGACAAAACTTACATCTACAATAAAATAGGTATTTTGTTTTTCTGAAGCGACTTTCCTTTGAAGAAGATTTTGTTTAACGGTTTCAACATCTCGTTGAAAGTTGACTCTGCTACTTTTTGGAGTTACGATATATTTCAGATTTCTTCTTGGAACTGCACGTTCTATTTCATTTAATGCCCTTACTGATTCGAATAGCGGACGCATGCTCTGACCCAGGAATATAAATTGCCCACGATTTTGCCGGCCATATTTTACTAATTCTTCTGCTGCCTGAAAAACGGCGTCAATTTTAAAGACACTTATATGAAGTTTACTTGGTTTATTTAGACCTCTTTCAGTTAAGCGTTTTTCATAATCTCTTTCAACCCATTTCTTGAGAGATTTTCTTGGCGGCATTTACTCAACCCTAACCCCATTCTCAGAAATTTTAGTTTCAATCGGATAAAAACCATTGAGTTTCCAATTCTCTTCTATTGCTTTTTTAGATTCCTTTGAAAAGCAAACCGCAATAGAAGAATCGCCTCCTCCCGCCCCGGAGAATTTTCCTGCGCCATTATTGCTTCTCGCAATTTGCGCCATCAAAGAATGCGCTTTTGTTTCCAATTCAACTTTACTTTCCTCTCCAAGTACCCTCAAAAGTTTCCTGTTCTCTTCTATATCCCTAATGATTTTTTCATCATCATTTTTCTCCAAAGCCCAAATTAGCTGCTCCGTTGATTTTGCAATTGAATTTATGATTTCAGAATACTTTTTCGGTTTTTGTTCCTTGAATTCATGCACGTTTTTCACCAATTCAGTTGTTGAAGCACTTTTTCCAGAAAATCCAACACAAATTTCCATTTCTTTTGGAATTTTTATTTTTTTAATCTCCAATCCCGGCCATTCGGCGTTAACAATTTCTCCAATTGGTTTTGTTTTCAATTCTTTTTCGAGGAATGCTCCGTCAAATCTTTTGTAAACACTTGCTCCCCCAAAAACAGAAGCACACACATCAAATCCCGAACCAATTTTTCCCTGTGCTTTGTAATGTGCGATAATTGCGAGTTTGAACAATTTCATTTTAGCCTGCTCCGTTTCAATGGAAACATTATGCAATTTCAAAATCGCTCCAATAATTGCAACAACAGCTGCGGCCGAGCTCCCAAATCCTATTTTGTACTTTTCTCCTTTAACATCAACCTGGCTTATTTCTCCCCAAGTATTCAATTCAAATTTTTTAACCCTTAACCCCTTTGCCTGTATGAAATTCAAAGCAGTTTCTATTGCATGTTTTGTAAACAATAGTTTTTCATTTTCCTTTTCAAATTTCACTTTAACCCCAATAAGTTCCGCATTAGTTTTAATCCCGAAATCCTTTAAATTAATTTTGATTTCCTTTGCTTCTTTTATTTCCGCAAAAACCTTTTTATCTATGGCCAAAACAATGCAAGGGTTTCCTTTCTCCAAAACACTCCATTCTCCGGAAAGCATTAATTTTCCGGGTGCGCTTATAATTGTCATTTCATTGCCTCGTTGAAAACTTTGAATGTGCTTATGAATGCAGGAGCTATCTTTTCCTCGGATTTTTGGAATTTCTCAATCTCTTCCAAGTCCATTAGTTTGATCTCCTCAACTTCCTCATCTTGTTTTTTTATTTTCCCTTTTCCTTCGCATGTAAAAATTCCGCACACTTTATTGTCCTTATATTTTGGATCAAAAGAAATTAGTTTTCCTAAAAATTTCAGTTTCTCCGCTTTTAGTCCCACTTCCTCTTGCACTCCTCTAATAGCAGCTTCTTCAAATGTTTCTTTGCTCTGCACGGTTTCCGCAACAATTGAGTAATGTCCGGGATTTGTTTTTTTTTGCATTGTTCTTTTTTCCACAATAATTTTTCCTTTATATTTTACATAAATATACGAAACCCTATGCAAGAGCCCTTTCGCATAAACCTCGCTTCTCTCAGCTTGCCTCAGGACTTCATCCTTTTCATTTACAACATCAAGGATTTCCATCAGAACAGCTCTTCATCAATGAGTTTTGCTTCTCCGCCGGTTTTACATTCAATTAATTTCTGAACAGCTTTTAGTTCTCCAAGTCTTTTTGCAATTTTTTTCACGCTCTTTTCAAGGCAAAGAATTTTCACTTGCGGTCCGCCATCAATTGTAAAATAACATTCAATTCCTTCCTCGCGCATTTGCAAAACTTCTTTCATCAGTATTACAGTTTCCGGTTCCCAGTAAATTATTGGAGGGTTTGTTGTTAACATTGTAGAGTGCATTTTGAGCGCGTTCATTTCCGCAACAGAACCAAGTTGTGAAAATCTTTTTTCCATTATTCCTTCTCGCACTTTCTTCAAATCATTTTCCACGGTGTCAAGCCAGGTTTTGTACAAAGGAGATGTTTCTACTGTTTGTGTCATTCCCGTCCTTGATTTTATTTTCTTCTCTTTCTGAGTGAGAACCGTTACAATCATTCTGAGTTCATTCCAATGATCCTGCGGAGCAATCATTTTTGCATAAGAATCACTTCCATCGGAAAGCGTTCCCTTCATCCACTCACAAAATCCTCCTTCGATGCTCCTTGAAGCGCTTCCAGAACCTTGTCTTGCAAGAATGCTCAGTTCCTTATTTTCCAAGTGTAAATCAAGTGCTTTTGTTGCTGCTAAACTTAATGCCGCGAATGCAGAAGCCGAACTGGCTAATCCAGCGGCTTTTGGAAAATTATTTTGCGATTCTACTTTCGCATAAATTTCTTCTCTTTTAATTTTCCTAATCAAATCAAGGTGTTTTGAAACCCTTTCAAGTTCCATTCCTTCAATTTTTTTTCCGTCAATTTTAACCTCATCACTTTTCATTTTTTCTTTGAATTCAATTGTGGTTGTTGTGTGCAATTTATCCAATGTCATGGAAATGCTGGAATTTTGCGGGAGGATTAATTTCTCATCTCTTTTTCCCCAGTATTTTACAAGTGCTATGTTAGAGTTTGCGCGCGCGGTTGCTTTCATCTAAACACCTATTTTTGTTTTGTAAACTTTAAAACCAAGTTTTTTGCATTCTTTTGCTACTTTTTCCTGTAATTTTTTTCCCGGAGTTAATGCAATAATATTTCCTCCAACTCCCGCTCCCGTAAGTTTTGCTCCTAATGCTCCTGCTTTCAATGTAACGTTACAAAGATCTTCAATTTCCGGGCAACTTACTTCCATTTCTTTTAGTAGTTCGTGGTTTTTGTTCATTAACCTTCCAGTTTCAAGCCAATCAGCAGTAAGAACAGCTTTTTTCGCTTTTGGATAAAGCTCCTCATATTCCTTGAAAATTTTCGCATATTTTTGCGGTTCTTTTTCCTTTCTCTCTTTTACTCCAGCAACCAATTCTCCGGTATCATGGTAAATTCCGGTATCAGCTAAAACAATTTCAACTTCCTTTGTTTTCAACTTTTCGATTTTGTTTCCGTTCCCGCTTTTCCCGAATTCAAGCAACCCTCCGTAAGTTGAAGCTGTATTATCTATCCCGCTTGGGTTTCCGTGGAAAAGTTTTTCCACTTTGAATGCAATATCATTTATTTTTTCATCACTCATTTTCAAATTGAATTGTTCATTCAAACACCTCGCGATTGCAACTCCAAGCGCGGCACTTGACCCCAATCCTCCGCGCAAAGACATGTTTGTTGTTAATTTTAACCTGAAATTTCCCGGCTTTACTTTTGTTTCCTCAAAAACAACCTTCAAAACTTTATCCAACATTTTTTTGGGGTTTTTTCCAAAAACAATTTTTTCCTTTGTAACAAGATCATTCGAAACAACGCCTTTTTCGTTTTTTTCAAACGAACAAGTAGTGTTCATTTCAACAGCTGCCACTAACCCCGGCAAACCGTAAACAACAAAGTGTTCTCCAAAAAGAATCACTTTTCCAAAACCGATTCCTTTTGACATTAAAGAATTCGTGTGAAAACCCTATTATTAAGGTTTATTTTTTTGTTTTACATGTGTATTATTCGCTTCATGAATTGTTTAAGTTTCGATGTAGGTTTTTGTGGTTTTCCAGGAAAAATCGGTGTTCCTTCAAAATGTTCTTTGAATGCGCTTGGGATTTCATGAGGTTTAAATGTTACTTCATCTCCTCTTTTCGCGAGCTCTTGTGCACCAGACTTAATGGCGTCAATATGTTGAATGGCTTGTAATCGTCTGTCTCTTGATCCGGTTGTCGCTCCGGGGTGTATTTCATGTGCAATGTTACGCAACTCTGCAGCCGCGTGGAACATCGCAGTCTTTATTTCCGATGCAGATCTTCCTTCAAACGGATTAGATTTTTTTGCCATACATTATTTTACTTTTCATTATTTAAAAAACAATCTAGTTATGTAGAATTAAACTACTTTGAATTTGTAACCGTAAGCAATTACTCCTTCTTCATTGCGATCTGAAATTTTTCTGAAAAGTTTCGAAACCTTTGCACCGATTTTCACTTTCGATTCTTCCGAATCAACAATTTGTGCCAAAATCTTAACTCCATTATCAAGCTCTATTATTCCAATGAAATAAGGCGTTTCGAATTCAAATCCAATTGGTCCCACAAGAACTTTTGTGTGTGAATAAATTTTACCCGTGAATGGCATTTGTTCCTTTACAAGTTTTCCTTTGCTCCTGCATTTAACGCACACAGGCCTTGCCGGAAAATAAATGCTTCCGCAATTCGTACACTTATTTCCGGTAAGCCTATACCTTTCGTCAAACCTTCTCCAATGAATCGGAATTGATGCGTCAACCATAAAAATCACCTTTTGTTAAAATTAAATTTGAAATAAACATCTCTTCAGTTTTTGGCATTATAAAGTCCTTGCCTTGATCAAAATTTATTTTTTCTATATCTTTTATTTTAACAGTCGTAATAGGGCTTGAAACAAGGTTTAATAGATTTTGATTATCATAAATTTCGGCTATTTGTTGAAGTTTTTTAATTTGCACTTTTCTTTTGTTTTTTTCCCAATTATTTATGAGTTTTGGGTTAACGCCGATTTTTTTACTGAGTGAATCAAGTGTATCTAGGTTAGATTTCCTAAGAAATGCCAACTCAGTTCCTTCTATTGAAAGCAATTCACATTCGAGGGATTTTTTAGGGTCTTTAATTGAAAGAAGGTTTTGCTTTTTTCTTTTTGAAATTACATAGTCACTAATTCTTTTGGCTACCCGGCCGTATATTTGTGCCCGTACACCAAAGGTTGTTTTTGTCCGGTTAATTGTTGGAAACAGTCCGATTTTAAGAAAAAGGGTTGCAATGTCAAGGGCAATTGAATAAGAGGCTGTGTCGACCCTTATCTGACCCTTCTTTTCGAAAATATTGCCATCAGTGTCAATAAGCGCCCCTAATGTACTAAAAAGAATTTCTTCTCCTGACTGAAGGATTTCCGACGGTACACCTGTCGCATACTTGTCCTTGGACATGAAACCTAGGTTAGCAAGTTCTGCACAGACCTTAACGGAATTTAATTCGGCATTCGGTTTTAATATTTTTGCTTTTTTGCCGTAAATTTTTTGAGTTAATTCCGAGAAATTTTCCAGAATTTCACTATCTGAAGATGTGATGAAAATTCTGTTGCGTCGCTTTGTTACATGACCATCACCTAACATAAGCATAAGAAATCTCGCCTTTTCGACAGAAAGGTTATCCGCGTTGCCGGTTGGAAGTCTTTTCATAACTGCTATCCTGTCACCTATTTTAAAACTTTCCAAAGACTTAGATTGCAAAAAATAATTTTTCCCGATTACCATTAATTTTGAATTTGATGGGAGCACTACCGCCAAATTACTAGTAGTCTGAACAAAAAATGCTTCTTTGGAATTTATTTTAACTGTATCGACGCAGCAGCCACTGAATGACAGATTCTTGTCGAAAATTAATGCCTTTCCGTTGCTATTTTGTTTACCATTTATGCCCATTACTTTGTAAGGCGAGTTTTTCATTATTCCTTTTATGGTAGCCCTCAAATAACGGACTTTATTTTTTTCAGTTGGAACTTTATGATCGAAAATGTAAACCGACCCTTGCTCTAGAAGGTCTTGTTGGTCTGCCGATAAATTATTTTTAATGATGAGGCTTCTTCCGTTTAGCAAATAATTATCCATATCAAAAATCATTGGAATTTGCGAATTTAATCCTTCGTGAGGAGTGCATTGCCGGTGTGAAATAGTAGAAATCATTTTATCTTTTTCCCATTGCATGTTTCAAAATATGTACAACACATGTAGCACCACTTCCCCCAACATTGTGGGTTAAACCGATTTTCGCGCCTTTCACTTGTCTTTTTTCCGCGCGTCCTTGTAACTGTTGGACAATTTCAATTACTTGCTTTACTCCGGTTGCCCCTACGGGGTGTCCACATGCCTTTAGGCCCCCCGAAGTATTGATTGGAATTTCTCCTTGCATAGAAGTTTTTCCCTGCTCCGTTGCCTTTCCCCCTTCACCTTTCTTAAAAAAGCCTAAGTCTTCAATAGCTAATATCTCAGCCACTGAGAAGCAGTCATGAACCTCTGCCAAATCAATATCTTTAACACTTACTTTTGCTTTTTCATATGCGATCTTTGCTGCTAATTTTGTTGCCCGTAATTCAGTAAGATTTGGTCTGGAAGCTAATGCAAGCGTGTCACTTGCCTGTCCGGATCCAATAATTTCAATTGGTTGTTCGCACATTTTTTTTGCTTTCTGTGTTTCCGCAATTATTACAACAGCAGCTCCATCCGTTATTGGAGAACAATCCAATAATTTCAAAGGAGTTGCAACATATCCGGAATTCATCACATCTTCAATTGTAAATTCTTTGTGAAATTGTGCAAAAGGATTATTCATTCCGTTTTTGTGATTCTTAACCGCTACTTGTGCCAATTGTTCTTCGGAAGTTTTGAATTCGTGCATGTGCCTTTTCGCCATCAATGCATACAAAGCAGGAAAGGTTGCTCCGTGGAACAATTCAGTTTCCTGATCTCCGGCTCCTCCTAATGCAAACCCAACCTCAGCTGTATCAACTTCCGTCATTTTTTCCACTCCGCCAA
>DASRUN010000039.1:0-23132 GCA_035655435.1 archaeon
CAGTAACTCCTGATAAGGCATTTACTGATCAAAAGTTCAGAACAGACCAAGAAATAATTACTTGGGCAAAATAATTTTTTTATTTTTTCCAATAAACTTCTTTTATATAAAGATATACAGGGGCAATCAAAAGAACAATAAAAGTAACGAAATTATATGGAAATGGAATTAGGTTTATTGTTGGATCTTCGTAAACAAAAGCGGAAAATAATACAATGAGAAATATTGCAAATTCATATACAAAGATTTTGTAGGAACTTGCTTTTTGGAATTCTTTTTTGTTCCTATAATTTTCTGTGTAGGAATAGGTTCGGATAACTCCGTAAGAAATTGCCGCAAAAATAATTAGGTTGAATGGGAATTCAATTGTTGCAAATCTTACATCCAAATAGATTATGATTGCGCCAACTAGAACAAGGACAAGAAGAAATTGTAGTGCAATGAGAGCAATCCATTGCGGATCGTTTTTTACATTTTCAATTTTTTCTTTTGCTGTGTCAGTTATTAGTTTGCTTGACTCCCAACCAATGCTTTTGTTTTTAGCCATTCTGCAGAATTAGTGGAAAAAGTTGTATAAATAATGAACTATTGTCGTGGTTCTGGGAGGATTCCTAATTCTTCATCTATTTCGCGAGCGGTTTTTTTCATGCGCGCGAAAATCCTTTGAATATCTTCTTCTATTTCTTCTATTGTTCTCATAACGCTTTTTGATCTCGGATAATAGAAGCGGCCGTCCTTTACAATCAAACCCGACATTCCGAGATTGTGTAAATGGTTAATTACCGAGCCTCTACTCATGCCGACTTTTTCCGCGAGATCGGTAGAAGTAACGGGTTTGCCTTCTTCCGCTGAACGGATGATTTCTTTGAAAACAGCTGCAGCGGTTTTTTCTCTATCAATTGGTTCTAGAAAACCTAATGATTGGCAGATCCATTCAAGTTCATCAGCATGGTTTTGCGTGAACGGCTGCTCGATTCTTTTGACAACAATTTTGAAAGAAATTCGCCTTTGTTCTTCCATGAAAACATAAACACGGAGAAACATTTAAAAAAGGTTTGATTAAGAAGTCTAGTTATTGTCCAAGAAGTTTAATCACTTTTTGGGTTTTTGGTGAATTCTTTGGATAAAGAGCATAAATCAAAGGATACGGAAGCGCATTCGGAAAAGCAAAATAACGTAAATGCCGAACTCGAAAACGCCAAAAAAATTGCGGAAGAATACAAAGATTCGTTGCAAAGATTGCAGGCGGAATTTGAGAATTTTTCAAAAAGGACTGAAAGGGAAAAGCAGGAGTACAAAAAATATTTGAACGCCTCACTTTTGGAAGAATTTTTTCCCCTCATGGACACGGTTTCGGAGGGAATAAAGCACGCGGAAAAAGCAAATAACAAGGAAATGAAACACGGGTTTGAATCATTGGAAAAACAGCTTGGGAAAATATTTGAGAAGAACGGAGTAAGGAAAATTGAAACTCGTGGAAAAAAATTTGATTCAAATTTGCATGATTGTTTGATGACAACAAATGAAAAAGAAAAAAAAGACGGAGATGTTTTGGAAGAATTTCAAAAAGGGTATACTTTACATGACAAGGTTTTGAGGCCTGCAAAAGTAAAGGTGAACAAGAGGGAGTGATTATAGATGAGAGATATTTTAGAAGAAAGAAAAAAATTGATAGATGAATTAGGAATGACCAATGCACCGTTTAGTACTGCAACATTGACAGAAAATTCTAATGGAAAACAAAAATGGGATGTTCAACTTAATTATTTAAAAGCAAAGAAAACAGGAGATGATGAATAATGGCGAAAATCATAGGAATTGACTTAGGCACATCGAATTCTGCGGCAGCGGTTCTTGAGGGCGGAAAGCCGAAAATAATTCCTTCAGCTGAAGGAAATACTGTTTACGGAAAAGCATTTCCGAGTGTGGTTGCGTTTACAAAAGACGGGCAAATGTTAGTAGGAGAACCTGCTAGAAGACAAGCTATTACAAATCCTGAAGCAACTTTTTTTGGTTTCAAAAGAGACATGGGAACAAGCAAAAAGTACAAGGCGCACGGAAAAGAATATACTCCGCAGCAATTATCCGCTTTTGTTTTACAGAAAATCAAAAAGGATGCGGAAGAATTTTTGGGAACAACAGTTGATCGCGCAGTAATAACTGTTCCGGCATATTTTGATGATAGCCAAAGGCAGGCTACAAAAGATGCAGGAGAAATTGCGGGTTTGAAAGTTGAAAGAATTGTGAATGAACCAACCGCAGCATCTCTAGCTTATGGACTTGATAAGAAAGGGCAAAATTTCAAGGTTCTTGTTTTCGATCTTGGAGGCGGAACGCTTGATGTTACTGTAATGGATTACGAGGATGGAGTTTTTGAGGTAAAAAGTACTTCCGGAGACACACAGCTCGGCGGAAGAGACATGGATAGTGCGTTAGTACATTATCTTGTTGAGGATTTCAAAAAGAAAGAAGGGTTTGATCTTACAAAAGACAAAACCGCAATGCAAAGACTTACTGAAGCGGCAGAAAAAGCGAAAATAGAATTATCAACAACCGTTGAAACGGAAATAAATTTGCCGTACATTACCGCAACTCAAGACGGACCAAAACATTTGAACATGAAACTTAACAGAGCAAAACTCGAGGAATTAATTAATCCAATAATTAAGAGATGCGCAAAACCGGTGCAACAGGCTTTGGCGGATGCAAAACTAATTCCGGGAGAAGTGGCAAAAGTAATTCTAGTTGGGGGGCCAACAAGAATGCCTATTGTGCAAAAATTCGTTGAATCCGAATTGGGAATAAAACCGGAAAGAGGAATTGATCCAATGGAGTGTGTTGCAATGGGCGCAGCAGTACAAGCAGGAGTTCTTTCCGGAGAAGTAAAAGATGTACTTTTGCTGGACGTTACTCCGCTGACACTTGGAATTGAAACTCTCGGAGGAATTAGGACTCCGCTGATTTCGAGGAACACTACAATTCCGACAAAAAAGAGTCAGATTTTTTCAACAGCATCGGACAATCAATCAGCTGTTGATATTCATGTATTGCAGGGAGAGAGAGAAATTGCTTCCGGAAATAAAACATTGGGAAGATTCCAACTTGTTGGAATTCCGCCCGCACAGAGAGGCGTTCCACAAATCGAGGTTGCATTTGATATTGATGCAAATGGAATTGTGAGCGTTAAAGCAAAAGATCTTGGAACAGGAAAGGAACAGAGCATCAAAATTGTTGCTTCAACAAAATTGAGCGAAGAAGAAATAGAAAAAATGAAAAAAGATGCGGAAGCACACTCGGAAGAGGACAAAAAAAGAAAAGAAGAAGTAGAAGTTCTGAATAATGCGGATGCAACTGCTTATTCAACAGAAAAAATGCTTGAGGAAATGAAAGGAAAAATTCCGGAAGAAACAATTAAGGAAATAAAAGAAAAGAATGAAGAACTCAAAAAATTGTTGGAACCGGCAGAGAAGAATCTTTCTAGTATCAAGGAAAAATTGGAAGAGTTGAATAAAATTGCACAAGCCGCTTCCACAGAACTTTATAGAAAAGCACAGGAAGAAGCGCAAAAACAACCGCAAAGTCATGAAAAGGAAAAGAAAGGTCATAAAAAAGAAGGAAAAGAAAAGGTTGTTGATGCGGAATTTGAAGAAGAAGACAAAAAATAATTTAATCTTTTTCAACCAAATCCTTCTTAAATTCTAATTTAGGTTAGTTTGACATGGCGAAAGACTATTACGAGATTTTAGGTGTTTCTAAGGGCGCATCGCAGGAAGAAATAAAAAAAGCGTACAAAAATCTCGCAAAAAAATATCATCCTGACATCAACAAAGAAGCGGATGCGGAAAAAAAGTTCAAGGATGTTCAACACGCTTATTCTGTTTTAGGCGATGATGCCAAAAGGAAAAATTTTGATCAATTTGGCGAACAAGCGGAACGCTTTGGCGGACAAGGCACTGGCGGATTCCAAGGCTTTGGAGGAGAAGGGTTTGATTTTTCGGATATGTTTGAACAATTTGGTTTTGGATCTAATTTTGGAGACATGTTTGGCGGCGGAAAAAGAGGTCCGCAAAGAGGACAGGATATTTTTGTTAGGGTTGATTTGACTTTTGAAGAAGCTGCTTTTGGAGCAAAAAAAGAAATTGAAATTGATCGCATAGAAGAATGTGAAAATTGTGAAGGGAGTGGCGCAAGGCCGGGAACAAGAAGAACCCCTTGTAATGTGTGTGAAGGATCCGGAATTGAACGACAAATTCGTAAAACTTTTTTGGGAACAATAGCAACGCAAAGCACGTGCAGGAGATGTCACGGTTCTGGAGAAATGGTTGATGATCCTTGCCCTGTTTGTGAGGGAAATGGAAGAGTTCACAAACGCAAAAAAATCAAGATCAGTGTTCCGGAGGGAATTAATGCAGGAAATCATTTGAGGATAAGAGCCCAGGGAAATGAGGGCGAAATAGGCGCGGTTAGAGGAGATTTAATTGCGGTAATTTATGTTGAACCCCATGATGTTTTCAAAAGGGATAATTTTGATATTTTTATGGAAGTTCCTATTTCATTTTCGGAAGCGGCATTAGGAAGCGAAGTAGAAGTTCCTACTCTCAAGGGAAAAGCAAAATTGAAAATTCCAAACGGCACACAATCTGCTACACTTTTCAAAATGAAGGGAAAAGGAATTAAAAAATTAGAGAAAAATGAGTATGGAGATCAATTTGTTCGCGTAACTGTAAAAACTCCTGAAAAAGTTTCGAAAAAAATGAAGGAACTTTTTGAAAACCTCGGAAAAGAAGAGGAAATCCAAAAAAGCAGGAAAGGATTGTTCGGGAAATTGAAAGGATTTTTTGAATAAAATTATTTTTTCTTTTTCTTTCTTGGTTTGAAAACTCTTTGTGCTTTTGCATGCATCAAATCAGGAATCTCTGAAAGTTCGTGTTCAAACATTTTTTGTGCAAAGTCCTCAACAAACACTCTTCGATTGATTTTGTTTCCTTTAATCAATTTGAAAACATGAAGATCTCCGTTTGCAACAACCTCAAAACCAATTACTTTTCTTTGCAGATCAATATTCATTAAGCCGTGTTCAAGTGCATATTTTTCACCGTCAAAATTTTTTATTAAATTCCTGACAAAAGCAGCAAACACTTTTCGTTCATCTACAGAACTTTCTTTCTGTAATTTCAATCGCCTACCAATAGCCTGAACTGAACGGCTTCTTCTTCCAATACTTAGTAATTGTTTTGCCTCATCACCAAATGCCCTTATATCTTGTTTCAGAATTTTTCGCATAGCAGCCGACTCGACTCCGGGAAGCGATTCTCTAAGCCCGTCTCGCTTACTCACTGCAATGAAATGCCTGTGTTCCAGACCTCGTTTTGTCATAAAACAACTCACGCACCATAGTTTATATAGTTTTTCAGAACCAATTTAAAGAGTGAGTTCCATCGTTCACAAACACCAATTATAAGCCTTATTCTGTTGAAATTACTAATATTAAGGTGTTTTGAATGGCTGAAGGAAAAGGCATTGATTTCCGCGCAATAGAGGAAAAGTGGCGGAAGCAGTGGGAAAAGGATAAAACCTATAATTTTGATTACAAACGAGACGGAAGCATTTACTCTATTGATACGCCTCCTCCAACTGTTTCAGGGAGAATGCACTTGGGCCATGCTTTTTCTTATGCGCAAGCGGATTTCATTGCACGCTACAAGAGAATGAAAGGATTCAATGTATTCTATCCTTTTGGTTTGGATGATAATGGTTTGGCAACTGAAAGATTAGTTGAAAAAAGCAAAAACATTAGAGCAAAAGATTTTACGCGCGAACAATTCATAAAAATCTGTCTCGAAGAAACAAAAAAGCACGAAGACATAATGCTCAAGGATTTTGGAATGCTTGGTTTGAGCGTTGACTGGAATACTTTATACAGAACAATCGACTCTCGCGAGAGGAAAACCAGTCAGAAGAGTTTTATTGACATTTACAAAAAAGGACGCGCTTATAGAAAAGAAGCACCCTCAATGTGGTGTCCTAGTTGCGAAACAACAATTGCGCAGGCAGAATTAGAAGATGTAGAATTGGATTCTACATTCAATGATATTATTTTCAAACTCGAAAATAAAAAAGATATTATAATTGCAACAACAAGACCTGAACTCTTGAGCAGCTGTGTCGCGGTTTTTATTCATCCTTCAGATAAGCGAAAAAAAGAATTGCTTGGAAAAAAAGCAAGAGTCCCTTTGTTCAATTTTGATGTTCCGATTTTGGAAGATGCACGAGTTGACCCGGAAAAAGGTTCCGGATTGGTTATGTGCTGTACTTTCGGAGATCAAACCGATATGGAGTGGTATTTTGCGCACAATTTACCTTTGAAAATGAGTTTTACAAAAGACGGAAGAATGACCAAGCTCGCGGGAAAATATGAGGGAAAGAAAATCAAGGATGCGCGCAAAGAAATCATTGCGGATTTGAAAGAAGCAGGGCTTTTGCTAAATCAAAAACCGATAAAACATGTGGTTAATGTTCATGAAAGATGTAAAACTGAAATAGAAATCATGAACACAAAACAGTGGTTCATAAAATATTTGGATTTGAAAGAAAAGTTTTTGGAAAAAGGAAACGAATTGAAGTGGTATCCAAAACACATGAAAGTGCGCTATGACAATTGGATCAAAGGATTACAATGGGATTGGAGTGTTTCAAGACAGAGATTTTTTGGTGTTCCTTTTCCGATTTGGTACTGTAAAAAATGTGAAGAAGCAATTGTTGCCGAAGAAAAACAGCTTCCTGTTGATCCGTTGGAAAGTAAACCTCCAATCAAAGAGTGTCCAAAATGTAAGGGAAAAGAATTCTATCCGGAAAAAGATGTTCTTGATACTTGGATGACTTCTTCTTTAACTCCGCAAATTAATTCACGCTGGGCGGATGATCCGAAATTTCACAAAAAATTATTTCCAATGAGCATGAGACCGCAGGCGCATGACATTATTACTTTGTGGGCATTCAACACAATTGTAAAGGCTTATTTCCACGAAAATTCTTTGCCTTGGAATGATATAATGATTTCAGGACATGCGCTTGATCCTAAAGGAAGGAAAATGAGCAAGAGCCTTGGAAATGTTATTCAACCGGTTGAAATGATTGAAAAGTATTCTGCCGATGCTTTGCGTTATTGGGCTGCTACCGGCTCTTTGGGAGAAGATCTTCCTTTCCAGGAAAAAGAATTCCTTGCTGGAAAAAAGTTTTTGACAAAATTGTACAATGCGTCAAATTTTGTTGCACTTAAAACCGATAAAATTTCTCTTAAGGATTTTGAAAAAAATAAAAAAAATCTTAAAGAAGTTGATAAGTGGATTTTAAGCAGGTTTTCGAGGGCAAAAAAAGAATCAACAGAAGCGCTTGAAAAGTATGAGTATTCGCGTGCATTGAGTGCATTGAAAAATTTTTTCTGGCTGGAGTTTGCGGATTATTACATTGAAATGGTTAAACATAGAGTTTATGAGGAAAATGATGAAAGTGCAAAAACCGCAAAACTTGTTCTTGTAAAAATAATAACAGAGCTTTTGAAAATGTTGTCTCCGTTTGTTCCGCATATTACGGAAGAAATTTTTAGGAACACTTTTTCTGCATTTGCGGAAAAAAAATCGGTTCATTTGGAGAAGTGGCCTGAGCTTGATGAGGAGCTGATTAATGAGAATGCGGAAAATTCCGGCGAGATTGCAAAGGAAGTTATTGCGGCAATAAGAAAGCACAAGTCTGAAAGCAATCTTTCAATGAACACGGAAATTGATTCGGTGACCATTATAACTCAGAAGCCTGAATTGTTGGAGAAAATGAAGGAAGATGTCGGCCAGACAATGAAGGTTAAGAAAATTGTTATTCAAAAGGGAAATGAAACGAAAATAACCATCAGCTAAATTAATAAATGAAAAAAAGCATTATATCAACCTATGGGCATTTTCAAAAAAATTATTTTTCTCGCGGTTCTTGTTCTAATTGCATATTTTGTGGCACAACAATTTGGAATTCTTGGAGGCGCAAGTGCAATCCAAAATATTGATTCAAAGTACGGTATTGGAGAAGGCAAACTTGTTCCGGGAACTTCGGAAGAACTTGAAAATTATGAACGTGAACTCAAGGGAGTGAATGCAAGCGGAAAGGAAAAAGCCCTCAAGGAATTGAAGCTTGAGCTTGTTGGAATGCAGAAGGAAATGATTTTGTTGCAGGAGAATGCTTCGCGGATTAATTTTAACGAACCAAATTGTGCGGTTTCGGGAGCAATTGTTTTGACAAGAAAAAATGCGGAAAATGCTCTTTCACATTTGGAGAACGCGGTTGCGAAAAAAGAAGCTGTACGCGGACTGGAAGGCTTTTCTTATATTAATGGAACTATTTTTTCGGAGACATTGCAAAGCGTGAAGGCAAGTCTTTCAAATCAGATAAATGTGCTTAAAACCGTTTGCGCATAAAAAATAATTTTATGGAATTATTAAAACAGGGTGCGGAAGCCAAACTTTTCAAGAGCACTTATCTCGGAAGAGAAAGTGTTGTTAAGGTTCGTGAAAAGAAAAAGTACCGCGAAGCTGTTCTTGATGAACGCATTTTGAAGGAAAGAATCAGAACTGAATGTGGGCTTCTTTCAAGGGCAAAAAAAGCAGGAGTAAGAACTCCCGTAATTTGGAAGATTGACATCAAAGAGTACTCGATTACAAGCGAATTTGTTTCGGGGAAAACACTCAAGGAGGAACTTCTTGGAATGGGAAAAAACTCTTTGGAGTTATGCAAAGAAGCGGGAAAAATTATTGGAAAAATGCACTCACAGAATTTGATTCATGGAGATCTAACAACAAGCAATATTCTTCTACATAACAAGGTTTTGGTTTTCCTCGATTTCGGCTTGGGAGGAGTAAGTTCCAAGATTGAGGATAAAGCAGTTGATGTTTTGGTGTTCAAAAAAACATTTATGGCAACGCATTATAAGCTCGAGAAAGGATGGAGCACCGTGGAAAAGGCTTACTCAAAGGCATTTTCACAGGGTTCAAAAGTATTAGAACACTTGAAGGAAGTCGAGGCAAGGGCACGGTACTTTTAGCCTAGAGTGTGGTTTTTAAAGGTTTGCAGGGGAGATTTTCTAATAGCAATTTTTTGCATTTTGCTCTCCTTTGCCGGAAGGGAAGGATGGCGCCGAAATTAAGTTTGTTGATTTTTTATGGTAAAAGAACACGCTGATTCAAAGGCTAAAGCTCATGAAAAGAGCAGGGACTGGATAGAGTACAAGCCGGAGGAAGTAAAGCATATTGTAATTGAACTTGCAAATTCCGGTTTAACGGAAAGCGAAATAGGAATGTCATTAAGGGATCAATATGGAATTCCGAGCATAAAAAAACTCACGGGAAAAACCGTGGGAAAAATTCTCGAGGAAAAGGGAATTACATCAGATTTTCCAAGAGATCTTTTGAATTTGATAAAAAAATCGGTGAAATTGCAAAGACACATGGAAGCAAACAAAAAGGACATGAGCTCGAAAAGAGGTTATCAGTTAACGGTCAGCAAAATAAGGAAGCTAACAAAATATTATTCTGAAAAAAGTAAAATACCAAAAGGATGGAGATACACTCAGGAAGAAGCGGCATTGTTGGTGAAGTGATGATTTATGGCTAAAGAAAAAAAGGAAAACAAAGAAGAAAAAATAACCAAGCAGCAGCCTAAGACAAAAAAGAAAACTGTTGACAAGTGGAAGAAGAAAACCTGGTATACAATTGTGGCGCCGCAGGAATTCGAGGCAAAGGAAATAGGGGAAACAATTGTAGAAAAAGCCGAGAATCTTATGGGGAGAATTATTTCCGTTTCGGGAAGGGATCTTGCGAACCAACCGAAGAAACAGCACATTCACATTAGATTCAAGGTTATTAATATTGTGGGAAACAAAGCACATACGGATGCGATTGGACACATGATTAAAGACAATTATATGAAAAGGGTTGTGAGGAGAAAATCCAGCAAAATAATGATTGTAAAGGATTATCCCTCAAGTGATGGAATCAAGTTTAAAATCAAGACGATTATTGTCACGGAAAAAAAGGCTTCCGGAAATCAGAAAGCCGGTTTAATGAAGAAAACCGATGAAATGATGAAGGATATTATTTCAAAAATAAGTTCAAGGAAAATAGTTGATGAACTTGTTTTCGGAACAATTCCGAATAAAATTTATCCGCAATTGAAAAAGATTGTTCCTGTAAAAAGAATTGAAATAACAAATTCAGAGATAATAGCATCCAAGTGAATGGAATGTTTGCGGAATTCTCACAAACTGACACAATAATTGTGGGAGTAATTCTAATTGTTTTCACAATTTTTTCTTTCCAAAAAAAATTTTTAAGCGGAAAAGGAATTCTGCTCGCTGACATTCTAGGATTATTGATTTTCTTTTTAGGGGGCTTTTATCATTTTATTGCGCTCGCGGTTTTTTACGTTGTCGCGGAAGCGGCAACAAATATTGGAAGAACTGAAAGAGGCAAACACGAACAGAGAAACGTTTCAAATGTTATTGGAAATGCCGGGCCTGCATTAATGGCGCTTATTCTTGGTCAAGGGACAGCATTTTTTGGAGCGGTTTCCGCCGCACTTGCCGATACTGTTTCCTCGGAAGTCGGAATGCTTTCAAACAAAAAACCAAGGCTTATCACTAGCCTTGAGAAAGTGGAAAAGGGAACGGACGGCGGAATAACCGTTTTGGGGCTTGCAACGGGACTTGCTTCTGCTGTTCTTATCGGAATTGTTTATTATTTCGGGGTTAACCAATCTTTTTTTATTTCAGG
The DNA here is from genome assembly GCA_035655435.1 of archaeon. Classification (GTDB taxonomy): domain Archaea; phylum Iainarchaeota; class Iainarchaeia; order Iainarchaeales; family Iainarchaeaceae; genus UBA493. The sequence goes on from DASRUN010000039.1 coordinate 10,812, forward strand.
AATAATAATTTTGGCCGGTTTTGTGGGAAGCCTTGTTGATAGTTTTTTGGGCGCGGTTTTTGAGAGAAAAGGAAAACTGAACAACATGCAAGTAAATTTCTTGGCAAGCACTTCCGGTGCAATAATAGTGTTTGTTGCAACAACAGTTATTTGATTTGAATTCTTGTTTTATTTGAATGCTGCGTTTAAACGTCACTCTATTAAAGAGTAATCTGGCAATAATTCATTAAAATCGATCTTTGGTGGGCAAATGGAAGAAACCGTAATAAAACTTCTGATTTATCTTGCTCCAATGTACTTTGCCAACAGTTCCGCAATGCTCTTTGGCGGAAAAACTCCTCTTGATTTTGGGAAAAAATTTTCGGATGGAAAACCCATTTTTGGAAGCGGGAAAACATTCAAGGGGTTTTTTTGGGGAATAGCAATCGGCACAGGAGTGGGCTTTCTTATAACGGCATTTTTGCCACAGCATGCGCTTGCTTTTACAACAAATTTTGTGCTACTTGGCTTTTTGCTTTCCCTAGGTGCAATTATAGGAGATATGATTGCCAGTTTTTTCAAGAGAAGAAACGGGATTGAACAGGGAAAAGAGGTTTTGTTTTTGGATCAGCTTGATTTTGCAATGGGCGGAATGATTTTGGGAAGTGTTCTTTACGTCCCTGATTTTTATGAAATACTTGCGGTTTGCATTGTAACACTCATTGTTCACAAGGCATCGAATTACATTGCGTTCAAGTTGAAGCTGAAAAAGGTGCCCTGGTGAAATTTTCCAATAAGGAATGGGTTTTTTTCGGAAAATTTTTTATTATTTTTTCCGCAATCCAGTTTTTTGTTTTTACCGCGGATTTTTCCTTGCTGCAGAATTTTATTGCAGGAACGCAATCAGATTTTCTTGGATTGGATCATTTAAATAACTTTATTTTTGTGAAGAACGGAATTTTTGCAATAGTTCCGCTTTGCACGGGCGTTGTTAGCGCGAGTGTTTTGGCCGCAATAATTTTTTCCCTCAGAAAACCGGGTTTGAAGGAAAAAATCTTGGTGTTTTTTGCCGGGTTTATTGTTCTAATAGTGCTGAATTATTTTAGAGTGCTTTTGGTTGTGTGGACCGGAAAAGAATTCGGAATAGAGATTGCGGATTGGCTTCACGTGCTTACTTGGGTTTCGACCACAATATTCATTATAGGGATTTGGTTTGTTTTTACAAAGAGAATTACGGGCGTAAAAAACTTTGAGGGATTTTTATGATTTCGATTCTGTTTTTTGTTCGCCCTTAAGAAGTTCCTGCAGGAAAACTGAAAATGCCGGCCTTGTAATTATTATTCCTATTAATATTCCAAGAATTGTTGTTAATGCAAATCCTCTTAATTTTCCGAATCCAAAGCTCAAAAGAAGTATTGGAAGCATTGTGACTATTGCTGTTGAAGCGGTTGCGACTATTATGAAAAACGCTTTTTTTGACCGATTTTTTAGAGTGTCACTTGTAGCTACTTCGCCTTTTAGAAGCTCATCTGTTATTATTATTTGATCGTCAACACCCGTTCCCACAGCTGCTAGAATTCCTGCAACCGAGGCAAGGTCAAGGTTGATTTTTAAAATGGAAATCAATCCAAGAGTGATTATTATTTCGCTTATTCCGGTAAGAAGGATTGGCAGAACAAGTTTCGAGATTCTATAACGTAAATAGATTATTAGAGATACAACAACAAGCCCCGCCAGGCCTATTATGAGAGTGTTAAAGAGGAATTCTTCTCCAAGGAGCGGGGAAATTGTTTCTTTTGAAATGCTCTTTATTCCAACGGGGAGCGAACCTGTTTGCAGCAATACTTCCAAAGCTTTTAGTTCGTGGAGCGCGTTTTCTTCATTTGAACCTGAACCTGTAATAACTAATTGTGAAAAAATGTGCGCGTTCGCTGGACTTTCAACATAAGGATCAAGATTTGCTATTCCCGGCGTAACCGAAATAACCTGTCTTGCCCCTACAATGCTCCAAACCCAGGGAATTGTCGGAGATGCTTGCGGAATTTCTTTTATTGTAAAACCGATTTCTTCGAGTTCTTGGGTTTGGGCGGTTGGAAAGTTTTCAGGAATAATAGCGGTTGGATTTTCCGAGAACAAATTTGTTAATTGGGTTAATTGTGATTCGGAAAACCCGGTTCCTGAAACAACAACAAATGGAAGGTTTGCATTTACAAGGAGTTCATCAATATCGGTTTCGCTTGGAACATTTTCGAGAACATTTCCCGCGAGAAGCATTGAGGAATCTTTGGAAAAAGTGCTTTCAGGAATTATAAGCACGCTTTGGGAAGGCCTGTCAATGAAAAAGTATGTTTTTTCGCAATCATAAACAGAACCTGATTGTTGGTTGAATGAAACCGCTGTACACTTGTGGAAAACTCCGTGTGAAAATTTTTCTCCTGCGCTCTGGCTCAATAAGAATGGAAGCTGCCATTGTACCGGTTGACCGGGAGAACCTGTTGTCAAACCATAACCTTGCGCTGGATCCTTGAAAACCTGAATGATGTCTTTTCCCGCAAACAATATTTCGCCGTTAAGGGTTGCTTCGAATTTTCCCTGGGTTTTGAGAAGTGATTCAAGTTCTTCAACTCTTTCCGGGTCTGTTTCTGCGGTTTGGGCGGAAACAAATTTATCTCCTAAAGAAGTAACTTTAGTGTCCTTCAATCCGAATGCATCAATCCTTTCTCCCATAACGGCAGTTATTGTGGTCATTTGTTCCGGAGTTACACTTTCATCCAATTCGATTTGGAATATTGTTCCGCCGTTGAAATCGACTCCAAGAGCGATTCCGTTGAAAACTATTGAAAGAAGAGAAATTGCGATGACCACTCCCATTAGGATTACACGCCAATTTGAAAATGCTTTCATCTTGAGGACGCCTCCTTTCTTTCTTCATACCACAATAAAATCGGCGCATTCATGAACCAAGTGGAAATAATGTCCGCTAACAAGCCGAACAATAATACAATTGAAATTTGGAATACTACTTCTATCTGCCCCAAATAAGAGAGAATTGTCATCACTGTAAGAGCGCCAAGAGTTGTTAGAGTCATCGTAAGACCTGTGATAAGTGATTCTTCAGCTCTTTTGCGCGGATTTTCTTCCTTTCTTTTCAGTACTCTGCTTGTTAGCATTATGTCCGTGTCAACCGAATAACCAATGAGCATTAATAGTGCGGGAATTGTTGCAAGTGAAAGAGGAATTTTGAAAATCGACATTAGAGCTAATGCTCCGAAAATGTCAAAAAAAAGCGCTCCGATAATGGCGGCTGAGGGAACGAACTCGCGGAAAAAAATGAAAACAACTATTACAACAAGAATTATTCCGATCAATGAAACTGTTATGCTTGTTGAATAAAAATTTTCTCCAAGCGATGGTCCTATTTCTGTTTTTTGGATTTTGATGTCATCTCCCAAAGAATAGGTTTCTTGGATTGTGTTTTGTATTCCGAGTTGTAATTCTTGATCTGCTTTGGTTAAATTTGTTTTTGCCTGTGCAACCGCTTCAATTGGAGAAAGGTTTGTTACATCAACTGCGGGAAAGAATTTTGCTGAAGCCGCAATGGATTCTGATGCAAGGCGCTTGGCATTTTCCGGATTGGAATTCAATTCTGATTCCGCTTGTTCAAGCAATGAGGTTGCTTTTGCAAAATCGGTTTCTTCTGAAAATTGTATGTAAAGACCGTGACTTGTCGGAGATGAAACTTCTCCTATTTGGAGTTCGGAGAACGAATACTTTTCTTTGAGCGCGGTTTCAATTAAATGCGCTTCGAGCGGTTCGCTTGCTCGTACAATAATACTGGTTCCTCCTTTGAGATCAATTCCGGGAGTTATTCCCGGGTAAACAAAAACGAGAAAAATGAATACGACGAAAAGTATCGCCGGAATGATCAAATACCTTTTATAGTCTCCCTGGTACAAGTTAAACATAATATCCCCGGTTGTTCAGAATGAAAAAAGCTAGGAAACAATTAAAAAAGAAGGCCACGCCGCTTTCCGCAAATTTTTTCCCGGCTTCCCAGGAACTCATCCAAAGGGCTTATAATGAAGCTCGAGAAGTGCAATTGGGCAAAAAATTCAGTTCAAAATTGCTTAAAGTAAAAAAATTGAATGCCGCCAAATCAAAGAGGTTTGGGGAGTATTTGCAGAAAGAGATTTTGGATCTTTCAAAAAAATTTCCGCTTATAGAGGAAATGAATCCGTTTTACAGGGATCTTTTAGGAGCTATTGTGGATGTTGATAAACTTAAACAAAATCTTTCCGCGTTGAACAGTTCTTCGAAAATTTTGAAAAAAATCAGGAGCATTTATGGGGCAAAATTTTATTCCGCAAAAACAATTGAGGAATCTGATAGAACCCTCAAAGAATTTGAGGGAAGGATGATTTCGGTTGTAAAGAAACTTGAGAAACCTTTGATTGCACTCAAAGTAGAATCCAAAAAACTCAAAGAACTTCCTTCAATAGATTTTGAAGCGCCAACAATAGTGCTTGGAGGATATCCGAATGTGGGAAAAAGCACGCTTCTCAAAAGAATTACAGGTTCGAATGCGAAAATTTCTCCTTATCAATTTACAACCAAACAAATCAATGTTGGACATTTTGAATTCAAATACAGAAAAATACAGTTCATTGATACTCCGGGTTTGCTTGATAGACCAAATTTGAATGGAATTGAAAAAAAAGCAGTTGCGGCTTTGAAGCATCTTGCTTCAATAATAGTTTTTGTTGTTGATCCAACTCAAGGGTGTGGGTTTTCGGTTGATGAACAATTGGAACTTTTGAGTAAAATGAGGAAAGAGTTTGAGGGAAAAAGAATTCTTGTTGTTGTAAACAAAATTGACATTGCGGATGAAAGGGACATTGCAAAGGTTCTTGAAACGGAAAAAAACGTTGTTTTTGATGGGGAAAATTTGAACGGGAAAGAGCTCAAAGTGGCGCTTGAAAAAGAGCTTGCGTTGACTAGGCCGAGATAAACTTTAAATAGTACGAATGACTTACTCACATATTATGGCAAAAAGAACACCGGCCAATACCTGGCACCCTATATTGGGAAAAAGAAAACCAATCAAGACCACGGGTTTTGATCGGAGACAAAGAAAAAATCCATCAGGGCCGATTGACATTTTTACGGGAAGCTCATACTCGAACAGAGATGGAGTTCCTGTGAATAGATTTCCTGTGAACTCAGTAGATATTGGACTTAGAAGACTTGCAAATGTAATTGATAAGAATCCGGGAAGGCGAAAAAACCAGAACAGCCTTATGCTTACAAAAGGTTTAGGTAGCGAGCAACTTATTGGAGATACTAGAAGAAAGCAAACTTATGGGCATGAAAATCATGATTCAGAAAACAATAGAGATGTTGAGAGAAGAGAAGATACTGAAACACGAGCCCATTTTAATGCCAGACCAGATGCAAAAAAATCAAAATTTGGGCCGAATGGCAAAAATACCAAATGAACTTTAATATTCACTTCTTATAATTCGTTTGAATCGCATCAGGCTTTTTATTACCATATATCCAAGTTCTATACAAGCGCTTTGAACTAGGCGCGGAGATGCGTTAGAATGACTGATTTTCGAGCTTATTCGTCCGAATGGATTTTTCCGGGAAGGGGTGGTTTTTGTGGATAAGAGCCTAGAAGAACAGATAGATTACACCATTGAAATGATGGAAGCAATAATGGATGACACAACCGTTCCCAGAAACATCAGGAAAACGATTGATGATGCCAAAGAAAAAATCATGGGAGATCCCAAGGAAATGAACGTGAATGTCACAAATGCAATTTATCTCATGGATGACATAAGCAATGACATCAATATGCCGGCACACACGAGAACCGAAATCTGGTCCATAATATCAGAGCTTGAGTCAATCAGGGAGAAAAGCAAGGGATAAAATTGGAAACATCCGTGCAAAAAGAAAGACAAAAGGAAATAATCGAATATTGCAATTCACACAACCAGTTCATTGACAAACAATCACTCGAATTATTGGAAAAGGAAGAACATTGGAAAGAAATTATTAACCAAATAAAAGAACAGGTTGTTGCGGCGGAAAAAGTTAGAGAAAAACTTTTGAAACATGAATCAAAATTGGGAAAAGTGGAAGAACAAATAATAATAAAAAAAAGTTCTTTCAAGGCGCTTGCAAAGGATGTTGAGTCTGATTATAAAATACTCGAACAATATGATGTAACCGGCCAGAGTTTCAGCGAAGGGAAAGTAGGGGATTTTCTAAAATATTTTACTGATAAATACGAAACTTTGAAAGCATTGATGAATGGAAGACAGGGTTTTTCTCCAAAAACTTTTGATAAAATAAAAGGAATCCAAAAATACGGGGAAATAGACCTTGTGGGAATGGTGGTCAAAAAATGGGTTTCGAAAAACGGGAACACTACAATAGAACTTGACAGTCCGGAAGGAAGATGCATTGCAATTGTTTCAAAGGATGATCTTAAAACAAATGATGAATCGAAAAAAATTCTCATTGATGATGTAATAGGGGTTCATGGAAAAAAGTTTGCGGATGAGGTTATAATAATAAAAAATTTTGTTTGGCCGGATCTCATTCAGAGACAACCCAAAACAAGCGAGAGAGATCTTAGTGTGTGTTTGATTTCGGATATACATGTTGGAAGCAGGCTTTTCATGGAAAAAGAATTCTCAAGATTTTTGGATTGGATAAACGGGAATGTTACATCCGAAAAGGAAAAAGAACGGGTTGGAAAAATAAAATATCTTATAGTTGCGGGAGACAATGTGGATGGAGTTGGAATTTATCCCGCGCAATATGATGAGCTTGCAATCAAAGATATTTATGGGCAGTATGAAAAACTTTCGGAATTGCTAAAGCAAATTCCGGATTATATAGAAATATTCATGATTCCGGGACAGCATGATGCGGTGAGAAGAGCTGACCCGCAGCCCGCAATTGAAAGGGAATATTTGGGGGATATTTTTTACAATGAAAATTTCCATTCACTAGGAAGCCCTTCTTGGATTGAGTTTGAGGGATTAAAAGGAGTTATTTATCACGGAGCTTCGCATCACGATATGTATGCGGCAATGCCCGGGCTTGATCCTAAGGAACCGCAAAAAGCAATGATGGAACTTTTGAGAAGAAGAGACTTATCCACAGGATTTGGGTTGAATCAACCCTATGTTCCGGAATCAAGGGATTTTATGGTTATACGCGAGGAACCTGATTTTTATTTTGCCGGAGATATGCACCACAAGGGATATGCAATGTACAGGGGTTGTTTGTGCGTGAATGCTGGTTGTTGGCAATTGCAAACTGATTATCAGATTAGAGAAGGACATATTCCAACCCCCGGACTTGCGATTGACATTAATTTGAAAACAAAAAAATTAACTGAAAACAACTTTAATGGTGATGAAAGTGGAACTTCCTCCTTGTGATGAACAAACAAAAAAATATTTTGAGCACATTCGCAGAAAAGCGGACGCGCAATATAATATTGCGGTAAAAGCAAGGGCGCTTGGAAAGGACATTAGCATGGAAGTTGAATGTCCCCCAACACTTGATCTTGCGGACAGAACCGAAAATATTATTGGACCAAAGGGAATTGCGAAAAGGTATAGGGAATTATTTGAGGAGAATAAGCAGGATAGGAATAAAACAATTTTCCAATTGTTCAGGGAAATAATTGAAGGAAAGTTAGGTGATATTCCTGATCCTGAAAAACGTTTGGAACAGGCAATCAGAACATCGCTTGTTCTTGTAACAGAGGGAGTTGTTGTTGCTCCGCTTGATGGGTTGCCGAAAGTTATGATAAGCAAAAACCTTGATGGATCAAAATATGTTGATCTTTATTTTGCAGGCCCGATAAGAGCGGCAGGAGGAACAGCCACGGTTTTTCCATTGATTTTGGGGGATTATGCAAGACAATTAATGGATTTGGATGTTTACAAACCCACAAATGATGAAATTGAAAGATATGTGGAGGAAATCAACGCGTATGATGAAATTATTACAAGGCAGTACAAGCTCAAGGAAGAGGATGTCAGAAAAATAATCAAAGGTTGTCCGGTGTGTGTGAACGGCGAGCCAACAGAAGAACGCGAAGTAACTTCTTACAAAGACCTTGAAAGAATTCCTTCAAACAGAATTCGAGGCGGAATGTGCCTTGTTATTTCCGAAGGAATTGGTTTGAAGGCAATGAAAATAATGAGCCTTGCAAAAATACTTGGGTTGAATTGGAATTGGCTTGAGGATGTAATAAAAATCGGAAAAGGAACCGGAAAAGAAAAGGAAATCAAACCCAATTTTAATTATCTTTCAAGAATTGCCGCAGGAAGACCGATTTTTTCTTACCCATCTGAGTACGGCGGATTCAGATTGAGATATGGAAGAGCTAGAAATACGTGCATAATGGCAAAGGGAGTTCATCCTGCCACAATGCACATTCTTGATGAATTTTTAGCAGTAGGAACTCAGACAAAAGTTGAGAGGCCAGGAAAGAGCGCGGAAATGTTTCCGGTTGATACAATAGATGGACCGATTGTAAAACTCCGTAATGGAGAAGTGAAAAGAGTGGAATCTGCGGAAGATGCAATTAAAGTGAGAGACTCTGTTGAGGAAATACTTTTTTTGGGGGACATTCTTGTTGCGCTTGGAGATTTCAGGAAAACCGCACATCCTTTGATGCCGGTTGGTTATTGCGAAGAATGGTGGAAACTTGAGCTCAAAAAAATAAGCGAAGCGGAAAAAGCAAACGAATTTAATGTTGAAAATATTTTGAAACACCCTGAATTTGTTGATCAGAACACCGCATTGGAACTATCAATTCAATTTGGAGTTCCGTTGCATCCAAAGTATACGCATTATTATTCGGCTTTGAATTCGGATGAAACAAAAATTATTGTGGAAAAAGTTCGGAGCGCGGAAAAGAATTTCAACGGAAATGACATGGAGGAATTGTTGCTTGAGTACAGTGATGAACTCAAGGCACTTTTTGAAAAAATTGGTTTGCCGCACAAAAAAAGCGAAGGAAGAATTTTAGTCGAAAAGGAATTTGCATACAGTTTTTTCAAAACATTTGGGGGAACAAGCGTGGAAGATGTTCCAACAGGGGAAAGCGTGTGTGAGATTCTCTCAAAATTATCCGGATTAAAAATAAGGGATAAGGGAGTAACGTTTATTGGAGTGAGGATGGGAAGGCCGGAAGCTGCAAGGGCAAGGAAAATGGTTGGAGACCCAATGACGCTTTTCCCAATCGGAACTTATGGGGGACCAACAAGATCAATAAACAAGGCAATGGAAGCAAGTGGAATACTAGAGGGAGAAATAGCATATTTTTTGAATACCGAAACAAAAGAAATCGAGGAACAATGTTATTCTTTTTCAAATGGAACAAGGAATGAGCATGTGAAAAAATGCATAAAATGCGGAACTTACACTAACAAAGAAAGATGCCCGGAGTGTGCTTCGGGAACAATTGGGTTCAGTAAGCGCAAAATAGATCTCCGTACAATAGCGGAAAATGCCTGCAAAAGTTTGAAGGTTACAATGCCGCCGCTTGTGAAAGGAGTTAAGGGATTGATTAACGCGGAAAAAATTCCCGAACCGCTTGAAAAAGGAATTCTTCGTGCAAGGCACAATCTTCACATTTTTAGGGACGCGACAATAAGATTTGAACTTTTGAATGCTCCGCTCACACATTTCAAACCAAAGGAAATTGATTTAAGCGTGGAAAAGGCGCGCGAGCTTGGATATGAATTTGATTTTGAGGGAAGAGAACTTGTGAGCGTTGATCAATTATGCGAACTATTCCCCCAGGACATGATTGTGAATGAAGGCGCGGGAGATTTTTATCTTAGAGTAAGCAGGTTTGTAGATGAGGAACTTGAAAAATTTTATGGGTTGGAAAAATTTTATAATTACAATTCAAAGGACGATTTGATAGGCGAACTTTTTTTGGGATTGGCTCCGCATACTTCCGCCGGAGTGCTTGGACGCATAATAGGTTATACAAAGGCAAAGGTTAATTTTGCGCACCCTTATTTCCATCTTGCAAAAAGAAGGAACGCGGACGGAGACCAGGATTCTATTATGATGCTCATGGATGCATTGCTCAATTTTTCCCGCCATTATCTTCCTTCATCAAGAGGAGGGAGAATGGATGCTCCGCTTGTTTTTACCGTTGCAATAAATCCTTTGGAAATTGACGATGAGGTTTATGATGTGGAAACGTGCAGAGAATATCCTCTTGAACTTTATGAAAAAGCGCTTCTGTATGCAGATGCGGAATTTGATTCCATAAAATTCATAAAAAATTATATCGGAACTGATAAACAGTATAGGGGATTTGGCTTTACGCATGATACTGCGCAATTTGATGCAGGGCCTTCAGCTTCGAGTTATGTTACTTTGAAATCAATGGAGGATAAAATGAAGGCGCAGGCAAAGGTGCAGAATAAGATTCGTGCTTTGGACAAAAAGGACGCGCTTGAAAGAGTTCTTGTATCACATTTTTTGCCTGATATTATCGGAAATACGCGTGCATTTTCAAGGCAGGAATTTCGCTGTACAAAATGCAATGCAAAATATCGCAGACCTCCATTGGTTGGAAAATGTACAACGTGCGGAGAACACAAATTGATTCTTACAATAGCGCAGGGTTCTGTGAGAAAGTATTTGGATATTGCAAAGGATCTAATCGGAACTTATGGTTTGAGCGCTTACTTGAGGCAGAGAGTGGATTTGATTGAAAAGGAAATTAATTCTGTGTTTGTGAACGAAAAATCCCAACAAAAAAGCCTTGCGGAATTCATGTGAAATTTTCAAAATTTATTTTAAATAAAATTTAGTTTAAATTTTAGAGATATGCAACCCATAGGATTACAAGAATTGCGATTATTGCAAGAATTAATAATTGCAGTTCGTAGTTTGAAATCCCAAAAAAGTTTTTGGATGAAGTTTTTTTTCCTGAAGCAAACAATCCTTTTGACGCACTTGAGGCAAGATCGACCGAATAATTAATCCACTCCAATGGGTTTACAAGTTCTTTCAATGCTTCGGAACTTAATTCATTGAATGCTTTTTCGCGCACGGGAACAGCGGATCTATTTGTTATTTCCCCCGTGGAAGCATTAACAACTATTCCGACTTCTTTTTCATCCAAAAAAATTCTTATTATCCAAAAAGGAACAAAAAAAAGTTCTAATCCCGAGAGAATAATTTGGCTTCTGTGAACTTTTTCCTTGCTCGCAATTCTCAAAAGTATCATTTCTTTTGCTTCATCCTCAGTTGTTTTTGATTCTAAAACATTTATTGTTAGTTCTTCGTTTATTTCGTTTGATTTTTCAAAATCGGGTCTTTTGGAAAGTTCTGCGATGTGCGGTTCTAATTTATTTTCAAATGCATTGAGCGCGTTAACTCCTGAATTCAATAATTTTGTTTCGTGCTTGTCTTCTTTGTAAATGTCGTATGAAAAAAACCAATATGGTGTAAAAATTAGAGTGTGCTTGGAGAAAGCAGGGTTAGACCACTGCTTCTCGTTTAGCATTGATGAAACCTTTTCCTCGGCTTCCCCCTCAGAGAGGGAAACCGGAAAACTTGGCTTCTCTAAAAACATTCAAATTTCACTTAATCTCTTCGCTTTATTATTTTAACCCTGCTTGGAGTAACAATGATCCTATCCTGGGTTATTCTTGCGATATCCCCATTCATAGAGTCAACGCCGTCCTTTATGCGGTTAACTAATTCTTTGAGTTTTATTCCATTTCTTTTTGAAAGATCTCCTATGTTCAATAGGATTATGTTTCCGTTCTTTGCTTCCTGTAGAACAAGGTTTACGTCCGGATCAGCCTGCAGAGTTATCGGTTTTACGAACGCATCCGCATCCTGGTAAGGATCTTCTTCCTCGTTCTCGAGGTTATTCAAAAAATCGTCTATATCTATGTCCTGACTTTTTCCAATCAGCTTCTCCATGAAAGCCATAAAATCTCACCCCTTTCCCTAAAAAAGAGAAAAAATTACTAGTAAATAATAACCCCTTAACCCGAATTTAAAGCTATTGCCATTGGAGGCTACATAATGAGGATTGGAATTGAAAATAAAGTTAGGTTTAAATATTTGGAATGTGTTTAGATAGAAATGGCTGGAAGAATCAAACGTATTACTAAAAAGACAGTTGATCGAGTGAAAAGAGTGGCTAACGCCGTTAGAGACGCTAAATCAAATATGAAAACGAAATTGCTTTTAGCCTCGGTTAGAAGACGAGAAAGAAAATCAAGCCCGAGTTCAAGAACAAGTCAATCCACATTTATTAATGAA
>DASRUN010000040.1:0-4749 GCA_035655435.1 archaeon
CGAATGGATACACCCAAAATCAAAAAGCGCGAAAGGCGGAAGATTCCAATCATGGAGCGCCGGAGGATATCTGCTTGCGTATGAAGCGGTGAAGCAAAAAAAGAACCCGATAAAAATTTAATTAAAAAAATAATTAAAAATTAAAATAAAAAAATAAATAAAAAATTACAAATGCAATTTTTCCTCAATAATGTTTGCCATTTTCACGGAAACTTTTTTGTAATCAAAGTTTTCCACAACATGCTTTCTCCCGTTTTCACCCATTTCTTCCCGCAAAGAATCGTCCGACAAAAGCTTCAGCAAATACTCGGCAAGCTCATCAACATTTGCACGGTAAGCAAACGTTTTCGGCTGATCAAATTTTATTTTATGATCTTCCTCAAAACCCATGTGAGTGTACGCCCACTCCTCCTCCAATTGTATTGTTTCCGCAACTTTCGCCAAAAAACCGGTTTTATTGTGAACAACCGTGTCCTTAATCCCCATTGCATCAATACTCAAAACAGGTATTCCACACGCCATTGCCTCAACCTGAATCATTCCAAAACCTTCAATCCTGCTCGGCGCGGCATAAACATCACACGCGCTCAAAAGAATCCTCATTGTTTCGCGGGAAAGGGAACCGTCAATATAAGAAATTCTGTCTTTCGGAAGTCCGAGTTCATCAATAATTCTTTGTTCATCATTGTAATGATACTCAGGTTCTCCAAACTCCCATGTTTTCCCGACATACTTCCAATCCTTAAACTCCGAGTTAACCTTTCCAAGCGCCCTTAGAACTTCCTGAAATCCTTTCGAAGTTGTATCTCCGCCGGCGGTAAAAATCATTTTTTCATGTTCCTTAACCCCTAAAATTTCCCTCATTCGTTTAACTCGTTCATCGCTCTTTGGAATAGGGCTCATCTGATTTACATCAATTCCTATGGGCATGGAAAAAATATTTTTGTTGAAAACCCCGTCTCTTTTGTAGGTTTCCTTCACCCAATTGCTTGTAACAAAAATCAGCGGGAGCTCATTCAGAATAGTATGATAGTTCGCAACCCAGCCATCGGCATTAAGCCAGGGAACTGGAGTTATTCCGTTGTCCAGAGGATCTGTTATAATTGAAGGCACATCCCCCCAAAAGCCGACTCCGATAACAACATCCGGTTTCACTATTTTGTACAACGCACTCTTCTCAAAGCCCGATGCCCTATCACACGGAACCGCGTTATAACCTGCCTCTTTTAACCCGCGATACAAAAAATCCCCCTGAAGGCTCACCCCATCAAGCTCCGCGGGAAACGGATAAAGAACAAGGCTTGAGAATTTTTTTGTCCTCTCGGGTTCGGCTGAACCCTGTTGCACAACAGTTTTTTGCTTCTGCATTCAAAACACTTTATTGAAAGTTTCCAATTCGGCACAACTCCTGTACTCGAAAATATCCTTTACAAAACCATACACACGGTGAATTAAATACTTTTTCTTTTCCCAAATCTCAGGAGTTAGCTTGAAAATAATGTCCGCGCCCTCATCCGGAACACACATGAACGGCTTCTCCACGCGCTTGTAACTAAATTCCAATAATTCATTCGTGTGAAGCAAACCTTGCTCAAACATTTTTTTCACTGAATTGCTTGTTTCAATGTGCCTGTTGTGTCCATACTCGCCGTTCGAACCGTGAGTGTAAACAACATCAAACTGTTTATCCATCACAACGGGCTCAATGCGCTTCACAACTTCATCCAAAGAAGAAAGTTTTTTTTCCGGATGATCATCATCAAGATCTGAAATAAACCCGCGCGCATTAAGCTCTTTGCAAACTTTAAAAAATTTCGGCTTCCTATCCAAATCATCTTTCCTGGAAAGGCACAGAATCGTCCACTCACAATTTTTTTCGCCCAAAATTTTTCCGCCCATCCAAATGGTTTCATCATCCGGATGCGCGACTATTACAAGTGCCTTCTTCATTAGAACAAACCTGGGGGCAATAAGAATAAATATTGTGGTTTCCTCTTATTGGACGAAAACTATGTCCAAAATTTTTTGTATTGGAGATCTGAACACAGATCTTTTCCTCTACACGGAGCAGCATGCGCAGATTGACGTGGAAAAAAGTGTTCCGAAAACAAATTTGGTTATAGGAGGAAATGCGGCAAACACAGCAATGGCATTGGGTGGATTAAAACAGGATGTTTCAATTGTCAGCATTGCGGGAGACGATGCATTCACCGGATTTTTGGAATCGGAATTGAAACGAGGAGGAGTAAAACCATTGCTGGAAAAAAACAAAGAGAAAAACGGAATATCCGTCATTTTTGTAGCGCGAAACGGGAAACGAGGTATACTCTCAAACAAAGGTTCTCTATTGGAAATGAACCAAAAGCTTGTTGAAAAGCAACTGCTTGGAAGAATAAGGGAAAACGACATTGCCTATTTTGGAGGATATTATCACATCCCAAAAATGAGGAAAAACTTCAAAGCGCTTCTTGAAAAAATAAAAAGGAAAAAGGCAAAAGTTTTCTTTGACACAACCTATGATGAATATGAAAAATGGGAGCTGCTGCCTTTCATAAAACAAATAGATGTTTTGTTTGCAAATGAAATCGAATTGAAAAAAATAGCAAAAAAAAATGAGACAAAAAAAGCAGTTCGGTTCCTGCTCGCAAAAGGCGCGAAAAAAATTGTTGTAAAAAACGGAGAAAAAGGTGCGGCGCTTTTCACAAAAAGTATTGAACTAAGAAGCCAGGCAATCAAAGTGAAGGCGGTGAACACAACGGGAGCGGGAGATTTTTTCAACGCGGGCTTTGCATACGGAAAACTCAACAATTACTCCGATAAAGTTTCCTTGATGTGCGCAAATTTTGTTGCGGGAAAAAAAACAGAGCACGAAGAATATTTCCTTCCCACAAAAACAATGCTTGAAGAGCATCTTAAAGAAAAAGAATTTTTGGATGTGAGAAATGTAAATTCTTATGAGGAAATGTCAAAAATGGCGGCGCGGGAAATAATACAACAGCTCTGGGAAAAGCCGAACTCCGTGCTCGCGCTCGCATCCGGAAACACACCAATTGGAACCTATCGCGAACTTGTGAAAGAATATAGGAAAGGGAATGCGGATTTTTCAAAAGCACGCTTTATTGAACTTGATGAGTATATGAACATTGAAAACCCCAAGAATTCTCTGGCAAATACTTTTCTCGCAAAAAATTTTGTTGAAAAAGTCAATTTTAGGAAAAAGAATATTCTTTACTTTGATCCCTACAAAAGTTTTGCAACACAAAAGAAAAAATTCGATTCTTTCATAAAAAGAAACGGAATTGATTTCTGCCTCCTTGGAATGGGGGAAAATGCTCACATCGCATTCAACGAGCCGGGCACAAAATTTTCAACAGAAATAAGAGTTGTTGAACTTTCCAAATCAACAAAAAGAATTAACAGCCACGGAATGAAAGAAAAGATCCCAGAAAAGGCAATTACGCTTGGGTTAAAAACAATTTTTTCAGCCAAAAAAATCGTGCTTATTGCAAGCGGAATAAAAAAGGCAGGGGCAATCAGAAAAATCGTGAAAGGAAAAATATTCGAACTTGTTCCTGCGTCAATTCTCCAAAAGCACAGGAACACAATGATAATTACGGATAAACAAGCCGGAAAATTTGTTTAATCGCAGTAGAATATTAATCAGATTTTAGAATATCTTTCAAGGGAAAGTCTTGCGTTCAAATAGCAGATCGTTGATTCCGCCCCTTGGTTCAAATTAACCCCTGTTTTTGTGATGCCGTCAAAACAACCCCCTGTTGAATCATCATACACCATTTGGTTTATGGAATTCCTCCCCAAAAACCATTCAAAAGATTTTTTGGCATTATCCAAATATTCATTGTTTCCGGTTGCATCAAATGCCTTCAAATACGCGGTTGTAAGTCCCGCCGCCTCTATCGGCTGCTGATCATAAAAAGACCTTTCACCGTTCTTTTCGTACCAACCATCCTGGCCAATAGGAACAAGCTTTCCGTCAATAAAATGTGTTTTCGTGAGAAAATCAATGGAATGCACAGCCACATCATTAATTTCGCTTTTTGGAGCAATCTGCTTTGCCTCAAAAAGTGCCTCCGGAATAATGCTGTTCCCGTAAGTAAGATATTTCTCGAACCAATTCCAGTTTTCTTCATTATGATGATCGAATTTTGCCACAAGAGAATCCAAAAGTTTATGTACAACATCAATGCCGGAACCTATAACCTCATTTGCATGAATCAATCCAATGAGAAAATCCGCCTGCGCCCTCGGAGAATTAACCTCATAATCAGCTTTCAGCGTGCTCTCCAAAACATTTTTTGACCTTAACTTATATGCGGCAGGAAGATCGCTAACCAATACATTCCCCAAAGAATGAATTGTTCTTCCAAAACTGTCCTCGCTTCCTTTTTCATCCACAAAAACCCTATTTTCATCGGCCACATTATGGAAATACCCATCCTTGGTTTGCGCATTCTCTATGAACGAAAGATAAGTATTTGCGGCATTCAAAAATTTTTTGTAACCGAACCTTTCATACGCCTTTACCGCAACACTCAAGGCCCTTGCATTATCATCAAGAGTATACCCGCTCTCTTTCAGCGGAACTGAATAATCCGAAAACTGCATCATCCCAAAATCATCGGTAAGAAGATGGAAATGATTGAAATTAATTCTCGGAAGCCTGCTGAAATCCGCCTCAAGGCCGGCAATATCCGAAAACATCGCGAAATACTTTGTGGCAACATTGCT
>DASRUN010000041.1:0-2465 GCA_035655435.1 archaeon
TAATTTGGTTTTTCTTTATCAGCTTGTTCCGCTATTGCATCATAATCAAGTTTTTCCGTTTCCTTGTCAACTCCGTATTGTAAAAAGTTGTATAATTTTCCTGAAAAATTTACTTTGTGCCCGTGAGTTAAATGCCCGCCCTCTGTTAGTTTCATTCCGAGTGCTTTATCCCCCGGTTCGAGCATTGCCCAGTAAACCGCCATGTTTGCCGGGCTTCCTGAATTCGGTTGAACGTTTACGTGTTCCGCGCCGAAAAGTTCCTTTGCCCTTTCAATTGCAAGGTTTTCTATTTTATCAATTACTTCATTTCCGCCGTAATACCTTTTTCCCGGGTATCCTTCGGAATATTTGTTGGTTGCAACGCTTCCAAGCGCTTCTAAAACTCCTTGCGAGACCAAGTTTTCAGAGGGAATAAGTTCTATGCCATCCTGCTGTCGTTGTTTTTCATCTATTAAGAATTTGTATATTTCCAAATCGTGTTCCTTTAAGTAGTCAATATTCTGCTTGTACATGAATCCACCTCACCAAGCGAACTTTGGGATGATAAAATTAGGGCTGCCATTATTATTAATCCTTTCGCAGTAAATTTTGGTTATGGAAAAGATTTCAAGGAACGAGCTTTTGAAAGCGGCAAAGTCCATTAATGACAAGATTTTTGGCAGAACAAGAAAGAAAAAAGTGCCTTTGAATGAAGCGCTAAAAGAGCAGATTAATTTAAGTGCAAAATTCGCGCTTGAAAAAACCCTTAAGTACACGGATGTTTCAGACATGCAAAAGAGAATGTTTGTTGAAATAATCGACGAGCAGCCGGATGCTATCAACCTTCTTTTTGCCGGAGAAAAATCAAAACAGCAGGCCGTTGAAATGTTAACTCCTCTGTTTGGGGAAAAAACAAGCGAATTGCTTGATTATTTTAAGGAAACATTCAATGCGCTCCAAACTGAGATCCATCTTGACAAAAAAGCTTTTGTTGCGGGCTGAACCTTAAATTACTTTCGCCCTTTCTCTGCTTCTGATCTAAATGAAATGCGTTGAATGCGGAAAACCCGCCTCAAAACTAAATTCTTCACAAATGCCTGTTTGCTCCACGCATGCAAAATCAAAATTAAAGGAACCAAATTGCCCAAATTGCGGTGTTCCAATGAAAATCCGAAAAAGCAAGTACGGAGTTTTCTGGGGCTGTACAGCCTTTCCAATGTGTGATGGGATGCGAAAAATTTGATTCAACAGTTGCGGCTGTTGGGTGCGCGTGCTGTCTTCGTTGGACTCGACATCACTACTTCAAAATCGTCGCTTCTCTTCCCGGTCCGATAGAAACAATTTTTATCGGAGCCCCGATTTCCTTTTCAATAAACTCTAAATATTTGCGAGCATTAGGATCAAGTTCGGAATATTTTTTTTCTTTTCCGGTAATTTTGAAGCCCGGGAATTCCTTGTAAATGGCTTTCGCGTTCTCAATTCCTTTGTTTGAGTATGGAAATAAATTTATTTTTTTTCCGCCGACATCATACTCAGTGCAAATTTTAACAGTTTCAAGTCCGCTGAGAACATCCAGTTTTGTAATTGAAAGTTCGGTAAATCCATTTAGCCTCATTGATGTTTTCATCATTGGAAGGTCAAACCATCCTACTCTTCTTTTTCTCCCTGTTGTTGTGCCGAACTCCTGCCCTTTTTCCGTTAAATAATCCCCTATTTTGTTTTCCTGTTCCGTGGGAAAAGGCCCATGCCCAACCCTTGTTGTGTAAGCTTTTACAATTCCAATAATTCTTTTGATTTTGTTTAGCGGCATTCCAACTCCTGTTGAAACCCCCCCGGAAATCGGGTGCGAGCTTGTAACAAACGGATAGGTTCCAAAATCATTGTCCAAAAATGTTCCTTGTGCTCCTTCAAAAACCACATTTTTTTTATCCAAAGCTTCGCAAACTTCAAGCGAAACATCCGTTAAATATTTTTTGAATTTTTTTCCAAGCCTATTGTATTCTTCAAAAACATTTTCTTTTGTGAAAGGAACTTTTACATTGTAAACCTTTTCCAAAATTGCTTTTTTAATCGGATAAACTTCTTCGATTTTTTCTTTAAGAATTTTTTCTTCCACAAGATCCTCAAATCGTATTCCAATACGTTCTGCTTTGTCGGCATACGCAGGACCTATCCCTCTTTTTGTTGTTCCTATTTTTGTTTTTGACCTGCTTTCTTCGCGCCCCTCATCCAAGAGATTATGCCAAGGCATTATGATGTGTGTTCGCGGATCAATTCCCAAATCAAATTTTTTTCCTTTCAAATCGCTAAGTTCTTTTTCAAGAACCCTTGGATCAAGCACAACTCCTGCTGCTATAAGAATTCTTTTTTCCTGCACAACTCCTGATGGCAATAAGTGAAATTTGAGTGTTTCGCCGTTAACAACAACGGTATGCCCGGCGTTATTTCCGCCTTGATATCTAACAACAAGATCGGCTTTTTCCGCC
>DASRUN010000042.1:0-20252 GCA_035655435.1 archaeon
CCAGAGCCACACCCGGTTGATGATGTTACATGCAAATGGAGATACTCAGTCGGCGAAGAATGGTTCAATGATGACTTTGGAGACTGGAACAGTACATTCCCAATCCTCTTCCCTGAAGAAAGCTATCACACATTGCAAATAATTTGCGAAGACGCTCTCGGCAACGCAACCGAATACGATACAGAATACTTTATAGTTGACAAAACACCCCCGGTTACTGAAAAGAGATTCAGTGAAGAGCCATACTTCTCGTGCCAGAATTGGTGCGAAGAGCAGTGCGGTTATGAAGGTGCAGGACAATGTGTTTACAGTTGTGTTGAACAGTACTGCGCTGAAGATGCAGGCGGTCACATAGTTCCACAGTGGGGAACGAGCGATTTGAATGTGTTCCTCAATGCATATGATCCAGAGCCACACCCAAGCGACGTGAACATGACATTTTACAGGATCTCGTTGGTTGAAGACCACTATTGTGATGTCGGAAGCGAAGAACAACCCGAAGAAGAGTACAACGAAATTTATTGTAACGATGCCGAAGGAAGCGGAGAATGGGTCAAATATAACGGAGAACCATTCAACGTTCCCGAAGAATCCTGCCACCTCATAGAGTACTACTCCGTTGACAACGTGCAGAAAACAGAGGAAGCAAAGAGAGAGTGCATTTACATTGACAATACAGGCCCTAACCCGGTGAAAACAGTCGGCGAGCCAAGCGATGTTTGGACTCCGGGCGAGAACGGCGATCCTTTGAGCATTTTCTACCCTTACATCAATGACTCCTGTTGGGTCGACCAGAATGGAATTGATTGCTGGAATGTAACCTTGTTAACTCCTGTTACAATGAGTTGTGTAGATCCTGAGCCGCATCCCGTGAACCACTCGAGCATTTACTTCATGGTTGACTTTGACGGAGAAGATTTCACGGAGCAATATTGTAACGAATACTACGGATATTATACAGATGATGGCTGGTGCCACATTGAGAAGAACGAACAAGTATTGTTCTTCCTCGAAGAATCAGAACACAATTTGAAATATTATTGTGAGGATGCTTTAGGAAATATAGGTCCTTTGGATGATGAAAAGTTCAAGGTTGAGGGCTCAAGCTTCAAAATCAATTTGAACAAAAAATGGAATTTGATTTCAGTTCCTTTCGTGCTCCAAAATGACGACCCTGCCGCAATATTCGCTGATTTGAATGGAACCCTTGATGCGGTTTGGACTTATGATGCAAGCACCGGACAATGGTATGTGTTCAGACCCGGTATGCCTGAAGCAAGCAATTTGGATTCAATAATGCCCGGAATGGGTTATTGGGTTTCAATGCTCGATGATGACATGCTCTTATTGGGAGGCTCATTGTTCAGTCCACAGGTTACTCCACCAAGCAAGGAAATAGTGGGACAGGCATGGAACCTCATTGGATATTACGGAGTTGACAGTCCAGAGGATGAAGAAGATAATCCAATGTACGATGGCCCGAGCGATCCTTTCTTTAACAACTCTCCGGATGGAGACGGAAAGCAAGCTGCATGCGCATTGTTCTCTTTGGGAGACAGCTTTGATGACAAGGGCTGGACTTCTTTGCTGAGCTATTGGGAGCCAGACAATCCAGATCAGTGGAAGCAATTCAACTACTTCGATTCCCTTGATCCGGGAGCGGGTTACTGGGTTCTTGCTTCGGAAGACGGAACCTATTCCTATACAACGGTCTGCGGTTTCATTTAAATCCGCATAATCCTTTATCTTTACTCTCAAAGTGGGGTTAGATGTTATGAAAAAAAGTTTTCTGATTTTTTTTTTCTCCCTGGTTTTTTTAACACAAATTGTTTTTGCAGATGACCTCGTTTGCGAAATTTCCGCAGGAGATTTTTGTTCCCAAACACAAGGAGGCTGGGGTGCGGTGTGCAACGGAAACAATGCTGCTTGCACGCGGGACGAGAATTGGGAAACCGTTTTTGACGGCAACTTTGTTGTTGGAATAGGATTTACAATCACATTCACTTCTCCTCAAGCCGTGGAAGAATATCTCCCGGAAGGAATGACTCCAAGCCCTCTCACAATGAACCACATTGACCCTGAAAATACGGAAGCCAAGGTTTTCGGGGGTCAAGTAACCGCATTGAAATTGAACGTCCTTTTCTCGGATTTTGGAATAGGCTTGAACGATCCTAACGACCCAACTCCCTTAGGTTTTTTGTTTGTTGGAAGCGGTCCCTTTGCGGGCTTGACGGTTTATGAGTTATTGGATTTGGGCGAAAAAGTTTTGGGCGGGAACCTGAACACTTTGAACGATTACAATGCAACAATTTCTCAATTGAATTCCGCAATTACTTCCGTGAACGAGAATTTTGACAATTGCGAAACAGACAACAATTTTTTGATTAAAATTTGTGGAACCCCCCCATACGATCCCGGGCTTTTCTGTGGTGATGGAATTGTTAATCAGGAATCAGAAGAATGTGATGGAAGCGATGGTGTTGGTGAACATCAAATTTGCAATGAATTTTGTGAATTGGAAAATGTTCCATATTGTGGTGACGGAACCGTAAATCAAGCTTCCGAATTGTGCGATGATGGCAACAACGAAGCTGGAGATAGCTGCTCTTCTCTGTGCCAATTGGAATTGGATCCCGTTTGTTTTTTTCCCGATTCTTTGGGTGATTCCGATTTTGACCCGTTCGGAACTCCTTCCGGTCATGAGCCAACTTTGCAGAGTATTTTTGATTCCGTGAATTATTTGGTTGATGTCAATGCGGATCAAAAACAATACCAGGTTTGGAATTTTGGGGAACAACCTGATGTGAATGTTACAATACAATTTGTGGATAGTTATGCCGGTCATCCCTCGGTGTTCGGCTATTTTTTGGACGGGAACGCGGATTCATTCTCTCCCTTGTTCAGGATAAAGAGCAACGCCGGTTTGTTGCACCCCGGTTATCCGGACGTGAACGTTCTTTTGGACGGACAGAATGTAATGGTTAGTTTCATGGGCGGAACAACTTTGGGATTTGCAATTGACTCCTATAATCCAAGCACCGGCAACTCAAGAAAAATTTTCAGTGAAAAATCTCTGAATTTTAATTCGGAGGATCGCGTTGTTGTTTACGATGTCAACCATTACGCCCTCGGCTTTGAGGATCTAAAGATAAGCGGCAGTGACAACGATTACCAGGATTCGGTTGTTTTCTTTGATGTTCTCGCGTGCTCGGATCGAATGTTCTGCGGTGATGGAATAGTAAACCAGGAATCCGAGGAATGCGACGGAAACGACGGCGTTCCCGATGGTTATACATGCAACGAGTTCTGCGAACTGGAACAATTGCCTTTTTGCGGAGACGGAATTGTTAATCAGGAATCTGAACAATGTGATGGAGAAGACGGTGTTCCTGAAAATTATGTGTGCACAGAAACGTGCGAATTGGAATATGTTCCGTTTTGCGGTGACGGAGAAATAAATCAGGAAAGTGAAGTTTGCGATGATGGAAACAATGAAAACGGAGATGGTTGCTCAAGTGTTTGTGAATTGGAGTGCATTCCCTCATTCGAAAAAACCGTGAGCGAACCCCAATTTGGTTTTTGCCCCCCGGAACCCGAAAGCGAGCAGGCATGCTTCATTAATACGGACACAATGATCAATGTGGAAATTACTTATGAGAATGAATTGTGCGTTGATGCGAATGTTCATTGCGAGTGGGCTTACAATTTGGACGGAAACTTTTTCGGTTGGTTCACGGAATTTCCCATAAACTTCCTGGAGGAATCCGAGCATGAATTGATTGTGCAATGCACGGATGATTACGGGAATTTAATCAACGACATTGAAACTTTCATTGTTGACACCACTCCGCCGGAAACAATAAAATCAGTTCACGAACCAAGCTCGCAATGGACGCCCGGAGAAAACAATGATCCTTTGAGTTTGTTCTTTCCCGAAATAAATGAATTGTGTTGGGCTGATGAAAACGGAATCGATTGCTGGAAAGTTACTCTTGATACGCCGATTTCAATGCTCTGCGAGGATCAGCAACCGCATCCCTCAAACAATTCCAAAATTTATTTCATGATGAACCTTGATGGGGATGATGCAACCCAAAATTATTGCGAACATTATGGGGGGGTGTTTGATGAGGAAACCGGCTGGTGTTATTCGGAACAATTGGAGGAATTTTATTTCCTCGAAGAGTCAGAGCACAATTTGAAATACTTCTGCGAGGACGCTGTCGGAAACCAAAGCGAGATTGATGATGAGAAATTCAAGGTTCAGGGAAACTCATTTGAAATTCATTTGAACAAAAAATTCAATTTGATTTCATTCCCGTTTGAATTAAAGGATAATAATATTTCGCATGTTTTCGCAAGCGTGGAAGATGAGATTGATTCCGTGTGGACGTACGATGCGTTTTTGGGAAAGTGGTTTGTGTACAGACCCAATATGCCTGAAGCAAGCGATCTTGATTTTGTGATGCCCGGAATGGGTTATGTAGTAATTGCTTTGGATGAGAATGTTCTGCTACTTGACGGGTCGCTTTTCCTTCCCGGCCAAACCCCTCCAAGCAAAAACCTCAAAGAAGGATGGAATCTTATTGGTTATTACGGAACCGATGGCTTAACCTCTTACGAGGGTTCGCTTGGCCTAGGGAGAAGCGCTTCCTGTTCCCTTTACTCTCTTGGAGCCTCCATTAATGATAAAACATGGGTTGATCTTTTGACTTACTGGGAGCCGTTCAACCCAAATCCTTGGGTTCACTTTGACTTTTCCGATACTCTTGATCCGGGTGCCGGTTATTGGGTTAATGTAACGGAAAACGGGGTTTACGCCTATTCCACGGTTTGCGGCTGATTAAGGGTCTGGGCTAACAATTATAATATATTTATAATAATTTTGTTTGTAACTTTATTCGGGGGTTTAATTAATGATGGATTTTTTTCAAAAGTTTTCGGTTCTTTTTCTTATTCTGATTAGCATTACCAGTTTTGCTTTTGCAATTCCCGGAATTCCGACACAATTCCATGGAACAGTAACAATCAACGGCGCTCCGGCTCCCGATGGAACGGAAGTAACAGCTGTTGTTCGCGGCATTCCAACTTTGAAAACAACTGTGAACGGAATTTATGGAGAGTCTCCCGCGGAAACTTTTTTTGTCCAAGACCCTAATGGAAACAATAATGGGCAACCGGTTACTTTTTTTGTTAACGACACTCAGGTTGCTGTCGGAGCTATTCCTTTTATCAATGGCGGAATAAGAACGGTAAATCTTGCAATTACTGTTGATGTTCCCGCACCTCCAGTTGTTCCTCCTACAGGTGGCGATTCTGGGGGAAGTGGTGATTCAGGAGGTTCTGGTGGAAGCGGTGGTTCAGGGGGAGGAGTTGCCGGTGGCGGCGGAGGAGGTTCCGGAGATCCACGCGAAAGCAGGTTGCTCTTTGTTTCGCCTGAAAACGCAGTTACAGGAGAAAATGTTACAGTAAGCGCTCTCTGTAAGTGGAGTTTCGGTTGCGATGTTGTTGTTGGAGGAAAAACAATTGCCGACATCGGGTATTTAGTTGCTTACCAGGAATTTACCGTGAGCTTTGATTCTACCGGAGAAAAGCTCGCGCAATTGTACTGGAAGGGAACCGACAGGCGCTTAGTTGCGGAAAAAACAATAACTGTTTCAAAATCTCAGGAAACGATTCCCGTGCAGCAGACTCAAAATGAAATTACAGAGGAACAGCCTTTTGTTCCGCAACAGATACAACAGCTTGATGATGAAACCCACCAAAATGAGGCGGAAGTAATAGAGATAAATTCCCCCGAAACACCAATCGGATTCTTCGGTTTGAGCGATGCCGTTTCTCTCGCACCTTTCGCGGTTTTGTTTATAATAGCAATCATTGGAGTTACATACTTCGTCACAAGAAAAAAACCTGTCGCTCCTGAAAAATAATTTTTTTTACAAAAAATAGAAAAACCCGTTTTTTCCGAACAAAACTCGGAAAAGGCTGTTTTATTCGGCGATTGGAAGCTCATCAAAATCAATGACAACGTTGAATTGCACAATCTAAAAAATGATCCCCCGGAAAAGCAGAATCTTTCAAACACAAACCCGGAAAACCCCGTGAACTCCTCGCAAAAATCACAAAATTTGAGTTCACGAACATCTAGAATTCCGCCGTTATAACCGAATATACGGTACTGCGCGATATTATAGTTTGACCAACTAGAGCAATTGGAACAAGAATATGGCTGACAATTTTTTGCATGTTCATGCTTTCCAAATGAGTTAAAACGCTTTTCTCGTGTTCAGTTTTATATGCCAAAAATAGCAGTTCTCGGCGCCGGCCTTGCCGGTCTTTCATCCGCATACGAGTTCTCAAAAAAAGGATTTGAAGTAACGGTTTTCGAAAAAAACCCCCAAGAGGGAGGGCTTGCGAAAAGCATTTCAGGAAAAGGGTTTCTCTCTGATTTGGGCCCGCACAGATTTCATCCAAAAAACAAAGAGCTTGTTGAATACCTCGAAAGTGAACTTGGAATAAATTTTATTGAAAGGAAAAGAAAATCACAAATTTTCCTCAAAGGAAAATTCATAAATTATCCACTTGAACTCACAAACATCCTGCAATCAGTTCCGCTTTCAGATTCAATCGCAATGCTCGTGGATTATGCTTCGGCAAAAATCTTTCCCGGAAAAAATAATGATTCATTTGAGGATTGGACACAAAACAGGTTTGGAAAAAAAATCTACAATACTTTTTTCAAAGGCTACACGGAAAAGATTCTCGGTTTAGATTGCACTAAAATCTCCAAAGATTGGAGCGAGCAAAGAATAAAATTATTGGATTTGAAAAGCATTTTGAAATCATTTTCAGGAAATAATTCCTCCGGCCCGGAAGGCACGTTTTTCTATCCTGAAAAAGGCGGCGTGGGATCGTTCTCAAAACGTTTCGCAGAAAAAATCTCAAAGCATGGCGGAAAAATACTGTTTAATTCCAAAATAAAAAAAATCGCGAAAAAAAACAATTCAATCTCAGGAATATCCTATGAGCACAACGGAAAAAACATCTCCGAAAAATTCGATTTTGTTGTTTCCACAATCCCCCTCAAAAACCTTGCGGAACTGTCGGATGCGCCAAAAAACGTAATTGAAAGCGCTTCGCAGTTGAAATTTAGGGGAATTGTTTTTGTCTACCTTGCTCTCAACAAAAAAAATGTGAGCGACAACCACTGGATTTATTTTCCGGAAAAGGATTTTTTCTGCAATAGGATAAGCGAGCCACAAAACTTTTCGGAAAAAAACACCCAAAACATTTCAGTTGTATGCGCTGAAATAACCTGCAATTTCGGCGACAAAATTTGGAATGAAAAAGACGATGTTATTATTTCCAAAACAATTTCTTCTCTTTCTCGCGCAGGTTTATTTAATGAAAGCGAAGTGATTTCTTCAACAGTTCTCCGCGAACCGTTTGTTTACCCAATTCTTGATTTGGATTACAAGAAAAATCTTGCAAATGCGCGTTCATATGCAAATTCCTTTCAAAACCTCAAATGCATTGGGAGGAGCGGTTCATTCTCCTATCAAAACATGGACGCATCGCTTGAACAGGGGATTGAAGCCGCTAAGGCAGCAGTCAAAATAATTTCAAACACGCGCCGCTAGTCAACTCTTTCAAGCAGGGCAAAGTTATCATTTACATTCACTTTTGCAAAC
Organism: archaeon; assembly: GCA_035655435.1. Taxonomy (GTDB): domain Archaea; phylum Iainarchaeota; class Iainarchaeia; order Iainarchaeales; family Iainarchaeaceae; genus UBA493. Next base: position 7,692 of record DASRUN010000042.1, read on the forward strand.
TCCATACCCCCAATAACGACAGTGTCTTGGGAGTTATCCTGTATGTATTCCTCTCTTCCGGCAAAAACATAGGCGCAGTCATCCCCGCATTGTTCAACCATTTTTTTGAATTCCTCGGGATTAAACTTAAAAGGAAAATCTTTTTGTTTGTACAAAAATTTATCCCGGTCAAATTCCATTTTTGTGTCAAATTCCACTCTTACAGGGAAGAGAAATCCCTGTTTTTCCCCGAAAAGATAAATCAGTACCGGGTTGGTGGAAACCACAAATTTTTTCCCGTTGCTGTTAACAAAATTCCCCATTTCTGTGATGTCGGTTGCCTGCAAATAAACCGGTGTCCCGGCACAGTAATGGCACGAATTATTGGTAGATATGATTGAAATGTAATGGAAATTCGAGATTGCGATAAAAAAAACAACTATTGCGAACACCCAGGTTTTCAGTTTTGGGTTGCCAAGTTTTGCAAGCAGGTCCAAAAAACCCGTTGTAAAATAATAGAAAATAAATGGTATAATGGGAATAATCAATCGTTCAATCGGGAAAGGATATGCAAGGAGTACTGCAAAGTAAACGATTAAGTAAAATTCTAACGGTTCGCGGTTTTTCAACAGCCTTTTCACAAGAGAGTACAAAACCAAAGCGGTAACAGCAAAAACAACCGCGGTTCTCAGCGTAAAAGCCACGCGCCCCATTTCCGGGAAAAGATCCTGTGCCAAGAAAAAATTTCCGGCAAATACAACATTTGCCGCAGCGTTCATGTAAAAGACAATGTTGTAATTAACTGTATCCATTATGAATTCCACAGAACTGCCAAATAAATTAATGAATCCGGGCGTGTAGCCGAAAGGCTCATATTTTATGAAAGAGTTTCTCCAGAACCAAAGCCAGACAATCGGCAGAGTAATGGCAAGCAACGGAATAATTTTCCCAGCTTTCTCCTTCAAAGTGCTTCTTTTTGCCAGCAAAAAAAGAATCCCGCCTATTATAAGTGCAAGGCCTACATACCTTGTGAAAAATGCAAGGAGCAGCAATGCAGACAAAAAAACCAAGTTTTTGCCGAACAATTTTTCCTCCACCGAATACTTTTCCAGAAAAATCAGGGAGAGAACAGAAAAGAGAATAAACGGAATTTCACTAAAGGTATCAATTGCAAAGAGGAAAAACGAAATTGAAAAACCAGTGAGAAGAACAACTAATAATGCGTTTTTTTCCCCCATGTTCTTTGACAGAAGCTCATATAAAAAGTAAAGCGCCATGATGGCCGTTGCGGAGACAAACACTTTCAAAGCAAAAAAGTTTATTCCAAAAAACAGTATTATCGATGCTAGCATCAACGGGAACATAAACGGAAAATTTTTTTGTTCCGGATCATCAGGATGATAAATGTCTCTGTAACCCTTTCCCTCGGCAATGGATTTTCCTAGGGTAACATAAATCAAATTGTCTGTGTTTGAAAGATTGTCGAAGCGCGAAAAATCCGAGAGCTTAAAAGTATTGTAATTGTCAAAAAAATAAATATTTGAAGTCGGAAAAGGTGAAATGGAGTGTACGTACATTGAAAACAGGAAGACCAAAACCACTCCAAGGAGCGCTTTTTCGTTTTTCAGAATTCCCTTTATTGTCGGTATTCGCATTCCAATATTACAGATTAAGGGTTAAATAGGGTTTCTTTCAAATAGAATTATGGTTGAGGTTTCCGCGGTTCTTCCATGCAGGAATGAAGCCCCCACAATAGGGGTTTGCGTTGAAAAAATCAATTCGGTTTTTGCGTCCAAAAACATTTTCGGGGAAATAATAGTAGTTGACAATGCCTCGGAAGATTCCTCGATCGAAATCGCCGTAAAAGCAGGTGCAAAAGTACTCAATTGCCCGATAATAGGTTACGGCGGCGCATGCCTCGAAGGAATACAAAATTCATCCGGAAAAATAATAGTTGTCTGCGATTCCGACAACACCTATGACCTCAACGAAACGCCAAAATTACTTGACGAACTCGCAAAAGGAAACGACATCATTGTGGGGTCGCGCTTTCTGGGAAAAATGGAAAAAGGCGCAATGAAACCCCTTCACAGATACATAGGAAACCCGCTTCTCACTTTTATTTTCAATATTCTTTTCGGGACAAATTATACAGATTCACATTCAGGTTTTCGCGTAATAAAAAGAGGTGCACTCAAAAAACTGAATCTTCGCGACAAAAAATTTAATCTCACACTTGAAATGTTAATTGAGGCAAAAAGAAAGGGCTTGAAAGTAAAAGAGATTCCAATAAACTATTATGCGCGGATCAGCCCGTCAAAGCTCAATTCATTCCGCGACGGCTCAAGACATTTATTGTTCATGCTTACGGAGCGCTTCAAATGAAAATAGCCATTTTCCACGATTACATTGAAAATCCAGGGGGTGCCGAAAAACTCATTCTTTCAATTGCCAGAAAGCTCGATGCAACTGTGATAACAACAAATCTCAATCAGGATGCGGTAAACGAAATCGGCTTCAATGACGTAAAAATAATCAATTTGGGTTTTTCCCCAAAAGGCTTTTTTTCCAAACACATCGGCGTAGCCTCAAAATTCTTTTTTTCGGATTTTTCAAAGGATTTCGATTTTTTCATTTTCTCCGGGAACAAGAGCATTTTTGCATCTTTAAAACACAAGCCGAATTTGTGGTATTGCCACAGTCCGGAAAGGGCGGTTTTTGATTTGTACGATTTTTACATGGGGAAAATGTCTCTGCGCAAAAAAATCGTTTTCATTCCCGGTGCATTTTTCCTCAGACTTTTCATAATTTTTTTTTCAACCGGAATCAAAACTATTGCATGCAATTCGGAAAATGTGAGGGGGAGAATAAAAAATTTTTTGGGAAGGGACAGTGTGGTCATAACCCCTTTCATTGACTCAAGCAATTTTTACTCTAATCCGTCAAAGGAATATTGGCTGAGCGTAAACCGGCTGTATCCCGCGAAAAGAATTGAACTACAATTGGAGGCATTTAACCTTCTTCCAAAAGAAAAGCTTGTGATAGTCGGCGGCTTTGTGAAGGGAGATGTTTCCGAAGAATACTTTGCATTTCTTTCCTCGAAATCCGGTCAGAATATTGAGTTCAGAGGAACAGTAAACGAAAAAGAACTGAGGGAACTCTATGCCAATTGCAAGGGCTTAATCGCAACCGCGTTGGATGAGGATTTTGGTATGACTGTGTTGGAGGCGCTTGCTTCCGGAAAACCTGTTGTCGCGGTTAATGAAGGCGGCTTTCGCGAAATTCTGGTTCATGGAAAAACCGGTTTTCTTGTGAATGCGACCTCCAAAGAACTTAGGGATGCGGTGCAAAGCATTTCCGGAAATACAAAAACTTTTTCTGAAGCCTGTTTGAAAAGGTCCAACGATTTCAGCGAAACAGTTTTTGTGAAAAAACTTTCCCAACAAATGAGAGGCGCTTTGGAGTGAGGGCAGCTATTTTCCACAATTCACTCACCCAAAAAGGCGGGGCGGAGAAACTTGTCCTATGTCTCGCAAACGAGCTGAAAGCTGATATAATAACCCCTTTCTTCGATCCTGAAATACTCTCCTATTTCGGATACCCAAAACAAAAGGTCATTGTGATTAACCCGTTTTTTGGAAACCACTGGTTTACGGACATTTCCTCCATTTTGGCTTTTTCATTTTGCGATTTTTCGCGAAATTATGATGCGTTCATTTTCAGCGGGGCAATAACCTTATTTGCCGCAAAAAAGCATTCGCCCTCGCTTTACTATTCCCACTACGAAATACTTAACGGCTTGCTAAAACCTGTCTTTGCCGGGATTATGCTACCTATGCGTGTTGTTTCCAACTCAAAGAGAACGCAAAAAAAATTGTTTGAAGAGTTTGGCATCGGTTCAGATGTCATATACCCGCCCATTGATGTAAAATCGTTTTTCCCAAAAAAATCAATGGGTTATTGGCTTAGCGTGAACAGGCTTCACGAACAAAAAAGGATTGAACTTCAGTTAGAGGCTTTCAGGTTTTTGCCTGAAAAAAAACTTTTCATTGTCGGAGAGCCGATTTCCGAAAAGAATTCCAAATACAAAAAATTTTTGGAAAAAAACAAACCTGAAAATGTTCAATTTTTGCAGACCAAAAACAGATCTGAACTCATAGCACTTTATTCGAACTGCGAGGGCTTCATAGCAACTTCTCAAGACGAACCCTTTGGCATGAGTGTTGTTGAGGCTCTTGCTTCCGGAAAACCTGTTGTTTGTGTTGACGAAGGGGGTTATAGGGAAACTGTTATTGAGGGGAAAACCGGTTTTTTGGTTAGTGCCGATCCTGTTGAGATCTGTGCCGCAATAAAAAAAGTTTCTCAGAATCCCGGAAAATACAGGATTGCCTGCACGGATCGCGCAAAAGAATTTGATGCAAGTTTATTTTTCGAAAAAATCAGGCGTGTCTCCGAATTTTAAAGCCAAAATTTCATGTTTCAATATCCGCTTTTGAAAGAAACCAATTTTCCGCTTTTGATAATGAAGACTGTTTTATTGTTCTTGGAACTGACGCAATAACAAGTTCATGGGGGGAAAACGGCATTTTGATGAAGCCAAGCATTTCTATTTCCCGCGAGAATTCTTTTTCGGAAAAGTGCCCGCTCATCGAGCTCGTGAAATCCGGAAAATCAGCCAAACACTTGTTCAGAAGAATCGGAATCGCATTTTTTTCAAGAGCCACAATTTCCTCTATCAGCATTCTGAACCCGATCTTTTGCACAACAGCATATCCAATTATTTTTTTCTCTTTTTTCGCGCAAAAAATCCTGTAACTATTGTTCGGCTTTTTCACAAACCTCCAATTGAGATACTCAGAATTTTTTCTTATGATTGCCTTCTTGGATTTTTCAAATTCCAGGAAAAAATCGTCGAATTCCTTTTCAAACCTCTCCATTTTTTTTACCTCAAAGTTTTCCTTTTCCGAGAATTTTTTTGGAAAATATTTTACGAAATTGAAAATCTTTCCATAGTTTTCAAATCCCAATTTTTTCGATTCAAATTCGGCAAATTTTTTGTGCGGAAACCCGAAGAGAAGCACATTGTCCTGCTCTGCAATATTTTTTGAGCGCAGAAGAAGTTCTGTTGCAATCCCCTTTCCCCTGAAAGTGCGCTTAACAATAACATCTTCAGCTTTCAGGGCAACCATTTCCTTCCCATCTGCAAGCAATCCAAATGCAATGCTCCCTCCAAAACCTATGATTTCGCCTTCTTTTTTGACAACCGTCAAAAAGGGTTTTACCGGAGCATTTTCGTATTTCCACTTCCAGGTTTCCTCGGAAATCCAATTCTTCTCCGAGTTAAGCAATGCAAGTATACCTTTCCTGTCCTCCTTTACGGGGCGCGAAAACGAAATCCCATTCAATTCTAAATTCACCACTTAAAAACCCTTTCCAGAATATTCTTATTATGCGGAATCCCAATAAATATGTTCATTTCGAATACGCGAATTTGAGCATTGGCCAGAGTGCGGAGCTCACAAAAAAAATTTCCCAAAAGGACATTGAACGGTTTGCCGAAATAAGCGGGGACAAAAATCCCATACACTTGGACGATGAGTACGCAAAAAATTCCATATTCGGCAAAAAGGTCGCTCACGGTCTTCTCGCGGTTTCAATGATTTCAACAATCTTAGGCACCAAGCTTCCGGGGCCCGGTTCAATTTACCTCAAACAGGAGGTAAAATTCCTGAAACCCGTTTTTCCGGGAGACACGATAACAGCAAAAGTAACTGTAACAAAAAAATTCGAGGAAAAAAAAAGAGTAGAATTGAGCACAAGTTGCTCAAACCAAAATAATGAAACGGTTCTTGACGGCACTTCCCTTGTTCAAGTCGAGAGATGATCCCTTTGCTTAAACAAATAAGGTATGCTGACATTTTCCCAAAACAAAAATTTGTGCTGACAAAAAATATTTCACAAAAAGATTTGGAAAATTTTGCATTGTTTCTTGCCGATAACTCCAAAGATGTTCGCGCAAAAAATGTTCTCGCGCAAGGCACATATCCGAATTATCTGCTTTTGGCCTCAATTATTTCCGAAATTTTAGGGAACACGCTTCCCGGCCCCGGTTATGTTTCGCTCGGTTTCATGTTTGAAACCAAATCCAACAATCTCATGAATGCAGGGGAAAACATTACAACTGAAGTGGTTGTGGCGGAAAAGTTTGGCGGGAAATTCCTGAAACTGCATTCAAAATCGTTCGGCGGAAAAAACGAATTTCTTCTTTACGGAGAAATTCTTGTAATGGCGCCTGATTATTTACTTTAGTATTTCCTTATACATGTCCAACACACTCTCCGGGGAATGGTCCTCGAATTCTATTCCGCGAATCACTGTAAGATAAGGGCTTCTCTTGGATTGTACCTCATCTACTTTCATTTCAACAACAACAAAATCCAGTATTTCCCGTATTTTTTTTCCTGTTCCGTTGACCGTGAAAACTATGTTGTTATCTCCTATCACGCTCATGCATATTTTGCCGTTTTCCAAAACGTTTTTCAGAGCCTGACTTTTATTGTAAAACCCGAATCTTATTGTTTTAGCATTCTTTGCGCGCGTCAACCCCATGTGAGAAATCCCGATTTTTCCATTTGAATCAACCGTGGCAATGCTGGGAACGCATCTTCCAGAATTGATATAATCAACCGCCTTTTGTATGAGTTCTTTTCCCAAATAGTTTCCCATCAAAATCCCTATCCGGTGAACAGTCCCCCGTTCACATTAATCGTTTGTCCGGTAATGTAAGCTGCCTCCTCAGATAGCAGGAAGAGAACCGCACCCGCAACCTCCTCCGGCTTTCCGAATCTTTTCATCGGAATCTGCCCCAAAAATTTTTCCAAAACTTTTTCCGGGATTGTTCGATGCATATCCGTATTTATTATTCCGGGCGCCACAACATTTACAGTTATCCCGCTTGCCGCAACCTCCTTTGCAAGTGATTTCGAAAAACCCAAAATGGCTGCCTTTGATGCCGCATAATTCGCCTGCCCAATGTTGCCAATCTGTCCGGAAACAGAGGAGGAATTCACGATTCTCCCAAAACCCTGTTTTGTCATTATGGGAAGAACCGCTTTCACACAATTATAAGTTCCCTTCAAATTCACATCCATAACATTGTCCCAGTCACTCTCGGTTATGTTCGCAAAAAAATTGTCCTTTGTTATTCCGGCATTGTTCACCAAAAAATCTATTCTCCCGAATTTGCGAAGTGTTTCCGCAACCATTTCATTTACTTCTTTTTTGCTTCGCACATCCGCCTTCACGTGGATGGCATTTCCACCGGCCTTAATTATTTCCTCCGCAATTTTTTTCGCATTTTCTTTTGTATTAAAATAATTGACAACAACATTGCATCCATGTTTTCCCAATGCAATCGCAATAGCCTTTCCTATTCCCCTTGAAGCGCCCGTGACAATTGCAGTTTTTCCGCTGAAATTCATTACTGCCACCTCAGAACATTCGCGCCCCAACTCAGTCCAGCGCCGAAGCCAATAAGCAAAACAATATCTCCTTTCTTTATTTTTCCATCAGAGAGTGCCTTGTCAAGCGCAATTGGAATTGACGCAGAAATTGTGTTGGCATATTTTTCAATAACTGTAATTGTTTTTTCCATCGGAAGGCCGAGAATTTTCATTCCCTCTTCTATAATTCTTTTGTTTGCCTGATGAAACACAACAAAGTCAACATCTTTAATAGTGAGGTCTGCATTCTCCAAACATTTTTCCGCCGCATCCGGAATTGCTTTCATTGCAAAATCCCAAATTGCTTTCCCGTCCATCCTTGCCTTTATCGGATATTTTTCAAGGTCTTTTGCATTGCTTATCGGATGTCTTGTTCCGCCTCCGGGCATGTAAAGTTTTTCCGCACCGCTCCCATCCGCCCTCAAATAGCTTGCCAACAATCCAAAATTCTTTTTCACTTTCTCCAGCAAAACCGCTCCCGCCCCATCGCCGAAAATAACAAACGTTGTCCTGTCGTTTTTGTCCCTGAATTTTGAAGGTGCCTCCGCACCGATTAAGAGCACTTTTTTGTATGTTCCATCCGCAACAAACTTTGCGGCAATAGAAAGCCCGTAATTGAATCCCGAGCAGGCGTTGTTCACATCCAGTGCCCCCGCATTTTTTGCGCCTATTTTTTCCTGAACATAGCATGCTGTACTGGGCGTTATTGTATCAGGCGTTGTTGTTGTTACAATTATGAGTTCAATTTCCTCCGGAGTTAAACCGGTTTTTTTCATGAGCTTTTTCGCCGCCTCCGCGGCAAGGTCGGATGTCGCCTCATTTTTTTTTGCAATCCTTCTCTCCTCAACCCCTATCCTTGTTCTTATCCACTCGTCGCTTGTGTCAATGCCAAGCGCCACTATATCCTTGTTTGTAAGAACTGTTTCCGGAACGTAAAACGCAGTTCCAGTAATTCCCACAGATGAAAGCTCCAAACCCAAGACCCCCATAAAGTTAAATTTGAACACTTTAAATTTGTTTTCAGAGCCCGGAAATTCCTTTGAAGGCTAAAACTGCCCCTTTATGTCGTAGTTCAGGCGGGAAATTTCGCTGTTGAAGCCGGCATCAAACGCATTCAAACTCGATTCAACCCTTTTCGCAATCACCTGTATTATCGCTTCTCTGACAATGTTTTTATGAACCGGAAATTCATCAAGCCTGCTTGCCGCCCCCAAAAAGAAAATGTTTTTATCCTGAAAATCAACAACCTGCTTTGCAAGCGCTTCAAATCCTATCCCAATTATTTTTCCACCGATGTTTTTTGAAGCTGTTTCAACATGCGGAAGATTTTCTTCATCAATCATTATTTCATTCCCGTTCACAAAATTTCCATCCATTAAAATTTGTGTGTTCATTCCTATCATGTACTTTTGCCTCAGTAATTCAAAAGAATCCATTGCAATAATAAGATCGGCATTCCCGTTCGGAATTACAGGAGTGTGGGCTTTTCCAATTCTAATGTGACAATGCGTACTATCATGTCTTTTTGCATGCCCCCTAAATTCCGACATGGATGTTTCTAACCCGCTTTTCATTGCAGCTCTGGAAATTATTTTTCCAAGTGTTATAACCCCTTGTCCCCCGATTCCACACACAACAATGTTGAAACTTTCTTTTTTCATTGGAATCATTTCCTTTCGCGTATTGTTCCCGGAGATGCTATTTGCGCGCAGATCCCGCATCCAATGCACATATCCGGATCAATGTGTTGATTAACTCCTTTTCCTTTTATTGCCGGGCACGCAAGTTCTTTTCCGGTTTCTCCAATAATTTCAAATCTTCTTCCAAAATCAGATTTTGCTTCGAGTGCGCAAGGAGCTTTGAAAACAACAACGCTTGTCCCGGAAAATTTTGCGGCTTCTTTCAAAGCCTGTTCGCTTGCTCTCAAATCATAAGGATTTACTTCCAACAAAAATTGCACTCCGGTTGCTTTTACAAGATCAAGCAAATCAACTTTGTGGGTTTTTTCTTCCAACGCATTTTTTCCTGTTCCCGGATGAGGCTGACCTCCAGTCATTGCTGTAACGGAATTATCCAGAATGCAAACAATGATGTTTGAATTATTTACAACGGAATTCATCAAACCCTGAATTCCGGAATGAAGAAAAGTTGAATCTCCAATAACCGCAACAATGTTTCCTTGATAACCTGCCTTTGCAAAACCCGAAGCCATTGGAATCGAAGCACCCATGCACATGCAAGTGTCAAGCGCTCCGATAGGAGGGTGGGCCGCAAGATTATAACAGCCGCGATCGCCGATAACAACAAATTCTTTTTCAAGTTCTTCCATTGATTTTTTGAGCGCACCATAAAATCCAATATGAGAACAGCCCGCGCAAAGGCTCGGAATCCTATTCGGAATATTTTCCAATTCATTTTCTTTGTAATTGAAATCCAGTGTTCTCGCAATTGCCTTTTCCACAATCTCAACAGAAAGTTCTGATTCGCGCGGAATGTGCTTTGTTGTTGTACCGAAAATTTCTCCTTCAAAATGCATGCGTGAAGCGATTTCCCGCACGCGCAACTCCAAAATAGGCTCCAATTCCTCAATTACTAAAACTTTCTTTGAATTTCGAAGAATTTCTTGGATTTGTTTTTGCGGGATAGGATTAGTTGAAGTAATTTTCAAAGTGCTGGCCTTTACTCCAAGCCTCTCAAGCGCTTCGGAAACATAATTGAAAGCAAACCCGCTTCCGATAATTCCAATCTCTGATTCTTTCAGTTCAATTTTGTTGTACAAAAAATTTTCAAATTCATTTTCAATTTCCAATATTTTTTCATTGTGTTTTTTGTGCAATACTTTCACATTTTTTGGAATGCACACAAACCTTTCCGGTTCTTTTTTGAAAAAAGCATTCTCAGAATTCTTTTTAATTTCTCCAAGCTCAACCACAAAACTCGATTGTGCAATTTTTTGTGTAATTCTAATCTGCACAGGAACACTGAATTTTTCGCTCAATTCAAAAGCATATTTTGTCATCTCTCGCGCTTCATTTCCATTTGTAGGTTCAAGGCAAGGGATTTTTGCCATGAGCGCGTGCATTCTCGAATCAACCGCATGTTGAGTTGAAATAGGTTCGGGATCATCCGCTACAACAAGAACTAAACCCGCATTAACTCCGGTATAAGCAAGCACGTTCAAAAAATCCATTACAGTGTTTGCGCCAAGATTTTTCATTGCGCACAAAGATCTTTTGTTTGCGAGCGAAGCCCCTGCAGCTGTCTCAAGTGCAACAACTTCATTCACAGACCATTCAGCATAAATTCCGGTTTTTTTTGCCGTTCCCGCAAGCGACGCAAGTATTTCCGTGCAAGGCGCTCCGGGATATGATGTTGCAATTTTTACATTTGCCTCAATTGCGCCGCGCGAAATCGCCTCATTTCCCGAAAGAATCGCCTTTCCGGTTTCCTGCAAAAGCTGTATAAAAATCCCCAAGTGAGTAAGTTGTAATTGTTTATAACAATAATGCCGAGTGGATTGACTTTACTGTGTTGCATGACAGTTGTTTTTAAGTAGGTGAAAACATTGTTCATTATACTAAACAATAAATTGCAACATTACTCACTACAAAAAGCACAATATGCGCCGAAAAGCAAAAATAAGGAAGCAGAGCTCAAAAAATCAAAGGCGTTGGAATCATTAAGAATTGCACAAGAAGAGGGCAGATATAAGCTGGATTTTATATTAGATGCATTTAATAGAATACAACAATTAAAAGGAGGAAAATTATGAAAACTGAGTTGATTTCCGCGAGGTTAGAAAAAGAAGACACAAAGATATTGGAAGAAATAACAAAAGAAGAAAACACCGATAAAACATCAGCGCTTAAAAAAATATTAAAGCTGGGTTCAAAACAATATAGACTTGAAAAATCAATAAAACATTATCAGGATGGCAGGATAAGCATAGGCATGGCCGCCGATATGGCGGGAATTACATTGTGGGAAATGATGGAAGAACTGAAAATGAAAAACATAGCAAATCCCGTAGGAAAACAAGAATATGCAGAAGGCACAAAAAATCTGGAAAGAGTGTTGGGAAAGAAGGGAAGAACCATGTCAATCAAGAACTCTTTGGGACTTTGAAAATAAACAAAATAGCTGTACAAATTGTGAAAGCGTCAAAAAAGCTTGGAAGTGCTTAATTAATTTTATCGGGATTGAGTTTATGCAAGCCAAAGTGCTTGACGGCAAAAGTTACCGAGAAGATGTACAAAAAAACTGACTGGCGATATTTTTGACCTGAAATCCCAGCCTAAAATTTTAAATAACCTATCAATAAAGGTTCTAGTTTTACTTTCAGTAAGTGTATCCTTTCCGGGGTGTTTATTGAATTCTTCAATTAACTTAGCTACTTCTTGTTTAGCCTCTTCTTTGGTATAATTCATTCAACGAAAGAATGTGAAAAAACATTAAAAAAATCCCTTTTTGCAAAATTAGGGGTTTTCGTACAAGCCCCTTTGCGATTCTGTGGGGTTTCTCTCGGTGCAGGATTCCAAACTTTGTGCTCGCTGTAATTGTTTAAAACAATAATGCACGCTTTTTCATTTGCAATGGAAAAAAACGATTATGCGAAAATCCTCGCAATTGCACTTGTCCTCGCGCTGAGTTTTGTTCTAATAGAAAAACCAAACATTGAATCAGGCGTTCCTCTCCACTCCGATTCTTACGATAATATTGCCGCGGTTCAACAGGTTCTGAAGCAAGGAACTATTTTCATTGGAGATCCTTTTGCTCCGTCATCCGAAAAATCCCAATTTCATTCCGGAAAAAAAAACTTCGACCTAGAAACCGGTTATGTGTTCATACTAACTTTTTTTTCAATCATTCCGGGAATCGATCCGCTTGATTTGCCAATTTTTTTTCCCTGGATTTCCTCACTTCTCCTCTTTTTTACAACATTCCTCCTCACAAAAAAATTATGTAGAGATGAGTTTTCGGCTTTTTTCGCCTCGCTTTGCGTTTTCCTCATTCCCTCAACCCAACAAATGCTCGGGCCGCTGTTCCTTGTTGCATCTAGTCTAGGTTTGGCGCTACTCCC
>DASRUN010000043.1:0-3613 GCA_035655435.1 archaeon
CGCCCCGCAGGGGCGCCGCGCGCGACAAGAGAATATAATACAAAAATAGTTTGAAATCCTATACTGCCGATTCATCTGCGGGCGCAAAGGCGCCCCAACGCAGAATTCTCGGCTCCAATGTTACTGAAGGCGTTAAAAAAATTACAGCTTTATTTAACCGTAAACATGCCCTCGATCATCAAAGTAGAGAAAAGTTACATGATCGTGTTCATACTTATAAATTAGTCTGAGATTTTCAACTCGTTCGCTTTTTCTGTTTTGCAAAGGCTTGTGCATTGGTTTGCCGAGAGTTGGTTGTTCAACGACTTTATCCATTTTCTTCAAAACAATTTTTTGCTGTCTTTTATCCAGCTTGTCAAACTGCTTGTCGTAAACAGGCGTGGTTGAAAAAGAAGTCATTTTTTAGCCATTTTTTTAGCGTATTCTTTGACGCTTTTATAAGTATTAATTCTCCCTGTTTCGGCTTGATTTATTGCTTCCCAGAATTCGGGTTTGGAATACATTTCCAAATCAGCCAAATAATCCTCAAGATCTTCCTTTGCCTTTTTAGCCGCTTTAGTCAATTCCTTAACGGTTTTCTTTTGCAAAACAGTAGTCTTAGAATTCATACGCAGTTCGCTATACCATTACAGGCATTGAAACTATTTAAAAGTAACTTTCCAAAAATCGTTTATTCAGTGCCCTTTATTTTCCACGAACCTTGTTCTTTCACGCCTTGCATGATCTTCCAAATCCTGCAAATAATCTTTTTCAGGAAGAACCGGTTTTTCTATTTTACCGGTTTTGAAATATTGTGTTACTTTTTCTATAAACTTATCTCCGGCAAGTACTTGCGGCATTATAACCAAATCAGCACCGATTTTGTAAAGTGCTAGAGCATCCGTATAATATCTTGCGCGCGCAAAAATAGCAAGTTTTGGATTTGTTCTTTTTGCAAATTTCAAAAAAGGAATTGTTGCCTTTGCATTTGGAACAGCAAGGATTAATGCTTTGGCGTTTTCCAATTCGAGTTTTCTCCAAATTTCTTCATTATTAACCGAACCGTAAGTGGAATTAATTCCATGTCTCATATTGTCCGCAACAACCTGTGAATCATTGTCATAAACAACAAGATTAAATTTATCTTTCAAAGTGGATGCAATACGCGATCCGACAACTCCCCCTCCAACTATTACAATGTGATCTTTCAAACCTGAGGGAATTCCTTCCAACGCCCAAATTTTTGAGTGCAAAAACTTTGATTTTTTGAAAGGAATAATTGCTTTTCCAAGTATTTTATGAATAAGGTTGTAAACATAGCTTGTTGAATTCATAAAATATGGGGTTATTGCCATTGAACCCGCAATGAGAACTATTACAAAAGAATACAATCCCGGAGTTTGATCCAAAATTGCGCGACCTTGATTTGCAATGATGAATGAGAATTCAGACGCCTGTGCTAAACCCAATGCAACCATCAAACTAACTCTCCCCCCATAACCATTCAGAAGTGTTATTGCATAGTAAATAAGCGGTTTGAAAATGAACACTATTCCTATGAGGACAATTGCAAGCGCGATTGGAAATGAAACAAAGCTCGGCGTTATTTGTATTCCTAATGTTACAAAGAAAATTGTTGCCAAAAAATCACGGACTCCGCGCACTTTGTGGATTGCGTCGAGATTGTAGGGCAAAGTTGAAAGTGCAACTCCCGCCACAAACGCTCCAACCGCAATTGAAAAATCAAGTATGAATGAAATGAAAATGAATATGAAAACAGAACTCATTGTGGTTAGGAAAAATAATTCATCCGAATTTGAGGCAAAGTGAAATGCTTTTGGATACACATAGCGGTTCAATAGGAAAGCTATAACTAAGAGTGCAATTACTTTGAAAATAAGTGGAAGCACGAGATCAATGCTCAATGCATTTGAAATATTATCCAGCAATGGAAGTGCGAGTATTACAAGAACATCCTGAATAAGGAGAAATCCTATCATTAAACGCCCGTGAATTGTATTGATTTCATATTCATCCGCGAGAAGTTTTACTACAATTGTTGTAGAAGAAAACGCTACAATAAGTCCTAAGTAAAGGGCTTGTTCAAATGAAAGCAAACCCAAAAAATGATTGAAAACAAAAACCAAGAGCGCGGTAAGAGCAACTTGAATTACAGAACCAATAATTGCTATTTTTCCAAGTTCGCGCATTTTGGAAAAATTTGATTCAACTCCAATGGAAAAAAGCAAAAAAGCTACTCCTAATTCCGAAAATAGGATTATTTCCTCGGTTGTTGTAACACCTAACTGTACCCCTGCAAAATCAATTCCTAATGCTCCTAATCCAAGCGGACCAATGAATATTCCTGCTGCAATATATGCCAAAAGCGCAGGCTGATTCAAAGCTCGAGCAATGTAATTGAACAAAGTTGCGGCAAGAAGTATCAAACCAAGGTCAAAAAGCAGTGCTAATCCTTCAACAGCCAAAATGGCTCACCACAACAATTAGAGAACCGCGATTTAAATAGGTTTTGTTTATTTTTTGCGGATTTTCTCAATCCAGATTTTTTTCAAAAAAGGAAACGAGTACTGCTGTATCAAATAAGCCCCTGCAGGAATAGCAGCATTCAAATAAGGGTTTGGAGCGTTTATAGAAATGAGGAAATAAAGGACAATAAGATAAGTCGCCAATGCCAGAATGAAGCGCCTTGTTTTGCTTGTTTCCCAGGCTTTGTCTGCTTCGACACGCTTGTTCCGCTCTTCGATCTCGCTGATTTTGTTCCCAAAAGTCATTCGAATAACTCAACCTTTTATTTCAAATTTATTGTTCGGATAATCAAAAAGAACCCTAAAGTGTTCAAAAAAACTTGATCCAATAATAAGATTTTCATGGGCTTTTTGCTTATCTAGTTGAACCGCACACCTACATCTTATTTGAATTTTTTCATTTCTTTTTTCGATTTTTATCGTAATATGTGACAGAGTTGTTGAAAAAAAATCCCCTGAGTAAGACTTCGCTTTATGAACCTCTTTTTGATCGTATTCCAACTCCAATGCATCGGCTATTTCTTTTGAGATTAAAACAAACGGCGATCCACTGTCCAAAACCGCAGTAAAATTCAGCCGAATATTGTTTTTCCCAACTAAAGTAACCGGTACAATGAGTTCTTTTATGTAAATCCCATTGCCAAGATTTATGTTCTTGCAATTAAATCTTAAATTCATAAATTTTATTTTTACAAATAGCTTGCAGTTTTTTTAACTTTTGATATGAGAACCGCTGAAACAGGAAGGCTTTTTCTTTTTACATCTTCCAAAACCTTTTTGAGATTTAGTCCGTGGGCAACAACATTTTCACCATATATAGCAACCCATTCCCCATCTCCATAATTCTGAAATGAATTGTCCAAAAAATGCTGAAAACTCTTTTCTACCGCAATTGCCATAATATCACAAAACAATAAAACAATCTAGTATAAATTCTTAACTCAGTAAAAAATGAAATAGGGGCTCCGCCCCTATGACCCCGTGAACTTTACTCCGCGGGCTCTTCGAGCCGCGCGGTATCGTGCAATTTCATTTTTACATTGCGTCCTCAATAACAGATACGTTGTGGTGTTCCGGCTGGCTCTTTA
>DASRUN010000044.1:0-2787 GCA_035655435.1 archaeon
CGCCCCGCAGGGGCGCCGCGCGCGACAAGAGAATATAATACAAAAATAGTTTGAAATCCTATACTGCCGATTCATCTGCGGGCGCAAAGGCGCCCCAACGCAGAATTCTCGGCTCCAATGTTACTGAAGGCGTTAAAAAAACAAGCCAAAATAAACCTAATCAAGGTGCTAAAAAAAATGAACATCAAAGCGGATTTTGAAAATTCCAAAATAGCATTCAAAATAGTTTTCTCTGAAAAAAAATATTATTTCATAACGATTTTTGTAGCGCTTGCAATAATTTTTTTCCTGAATTTTGCCATAAACTTTGAACTTGTAACAAACAATATTTTTTCAAATTCCGGAATTGGAGAAAAACTGACACTAATACTTGGATTATTTCAGGGAACATTCACAAATAACACGCCTCAAACACTGCTTGGAATTACAATAGTAGGGTTGCTGGCTGGAATAAACACATCATTCATTGTGTACAAATATTTGCTTGAAAGAAAAATCAGCAAAAGAGAAGGATTGGAAAGCGCGTTTGGAACATTTTTGGGAATATTTGCCGGCGGATGTGCAAGCTGTGCACTCAGCGTAGCGGCATTGTTAGGAGTTACTAGCAGCCTTGCGTTTTTCCCTTTTGGGGGATCAGAGCTAGTTATTATAGGAATAATAATTTTGATTTTCTCTGTATTTTCGGCATCGAAATCCGTTCTTGGATTGTGCAATATTGACATTAAAAAATGAACGGGAAATAATAACTGCATGAAAGTACAAAACACAATAATTCTTGCATTAGGCATTACAATTATAATAATTTTAGGCGCAGTTTTTTTGCAAAACCCCCAAATTACACAAACTAACACTGAAAATGCGGAAACAGAAGTAAACCTTGAGAATAACGAAACATTTTTGATAAATGCGGAAAAAACAACAAAAGAAATCAACGGCCAAAAAATAGATTTCTTTGGTTACAACGGCATTTCCCCGGGACCGTTGCTTAAAGTAAAACAAGAAAGCTCGGCAAATATCTCTTTCAAAAACCAAATTGGAGAGGACACAACAGTACACTGGCATGGGCTTAGGCTCGACAATGAATTCGATGGCGTTCCCGGCGTTACACAAGAACCAATTAAGAACGGGGAAAGTTTCCTTTACAAACTTAAATTCCCCGACCCCGGCCTTTATTGGTATCACCCGCATATTAGAGAGGACAAACAACAGGAGCTTGGTTTATATGGCGGAATCCTGGTTCAACCTACTCAGGAAGATTATTACAACAAAGCAAACAAAGAAGAAGTTATTTTTCTGGATGACATAAAACTTTCAAACGGTCAACCTCTCTTTTACAATGATCTAACAGACCACGCATTAATGGGAAGATTCGGGAATGTAATGCTCACAAACGGCAAAACAGATTACGAACTAAAAATGAAAAAAGGCGAAGTTGTAAGATTGTTTTTTGCGAATGCGGCAAACACAAGAACATTTAATGTAACAATTCCCGGAACAAAAATGAAGCTTGTCGGAAGCGACGGAGGAACCTTTGAAAAAGAAGAATTTGTAGACTCAATAATAATTTCCCCAAGCGAAAGATACATAGCAGAGGTTTTATTTGAAAGTGAAGGAACTTATGAAATACTAAACAAAACACCCGTAAGCAATTATGCCATTGGAAAAATAATTGTTTCTAATGAAAAGTCTGAAAACGATTTTTCCGCGGGCTTTTATTCACTCAGAGAAAACAATTACCTAAAGGAAAGCGTAGAAAAATACAGAGAATTTTTCAATAAAGAAATCGATGCCGAATTGAGGCTCAACATAAGAATGGGACACATGATGAACATGCCTCACATGGAAGAAACAGAAATAGAATGGGAAGATTCTCTTGGAGCAATGAACTCCCACATGACTGACGCTTTAACAACATGGATAATTCAGGACAAAAAAACCGGAAAAGAAAATGAAGAAATACATTTCTCGTGGAAAAAAGGAGATTTAGTGAAAATCAGATTATACAACGACCCGACATCCATGCACCCTATGCAACACCCAATACACTTTCATGGACAGCGTTTTTTGGTGTTGAATAAAGACGGAATTGCAAATGAAAATCTTGTTTGGAAGGACACGGTTTTAGTGCCAAAAGGAGCTACAATTGACATTCTCCTTGAAATCACAAACTCTGGAAAATGGATGGCACACTGCCATATAGCGGAGCATCTGGAATCCGGAATGATGTTTATGTTTAACGTGGCATAAACGGCAAATATTCGACAATTAGAATACTTTAAATAAAATTAAAATCATTAGTTTTGAAATTTATGGGAGGTGAAAAATTGGAGCTAAATGCAAAATCAATTGGCGTTGCAGCGGGCATCACAGTCGGAATAATATATGCGGTTTGCATAGTTTTGTATGCAATCGCCCCTGAAACTATAACTTCTATGGGGGAACGACTCTTCCATGGAATCCAGCTTGTGGCTAGGCCTGTAGTTCTGACTGATGCAATCATCGGTTTTGTTCTGTGGGTAATTATAGCAGGAGCAGTAGGATACCTATTTGCTGCTTTGAACAATAAGATAATGAAAAAATAAGCGGCAGTTCAGCATTATTTGAAAAATTCAAATAGGTTTAGGAGTCGTAGCAATGGAACACGATAAAAATGAAATAGGGGCTCCGCCCCTATGACCCCGTGAACTTTACTCCGCGGGCTCTTCGAGCCGCGCGGTATCGTGCAATTTCATTTTTACATTGCGTCCTCAATAACAGATACGTTGTGGTGTTCCGGCTGGCTCTTTA
>DASRUN010000045.1:0-2427 GCA_035655435.1 archaeon
CAGGAAAAGATTTCCTTTTATGGGACTATTCTTGCTGCATCTGTAGGAATTGTAGCATTCTCTTTGGTTATACCTTACTTGATTTATTCAAACTTAAGTGCCACAATTCAAAGCATTGAATTTGTATTTCTTCCAATTGTTTTTGACATTGTTTTTTTAATTTTGGGCGTTGTTATAAGCGTATTATACTACAAATCGTATAGCGTTGAGTTGCCTGATTCCGCAGCATTTTTCTTTCCTGTTTACTCTATTAAGTGGCACGAAAAAAAATTTCTCTCCATTTTGGGCTGGTTGCCATGGGTTTTAGTCGCCGTTGGGTTGTTTTTCGTTTTGACTTAATTTAAGATGTCAAAAATTGAAACCTACACATAACTCGCCGTGAACTCGGACTTCTTCGGCGAGATATTTTTGAGTTTGAACAACCAAAACAAATAAATTTGGTTGCAGATATAAGTGTTATAGTGAAAAATTATGGCTAACGGAAAAACACAAGTCATGCAAAAAGTTCTCAAAAAAATTGAGAGTTTGGAAAACAGGATGGGGAGAATGGAGAAAAAAATTTCTTTGAACAAAAATATTGCATCTGAAGTTGAACTTGAGCTTGTCGCAAGAAAAATAGCCAAAGAAGAAGCCGAAATGAAATCCAAAGGCAAAAAATACTTGACAAAAGAGCAGGTCAGGAAAAAATATGGGTTTTAAAGTGAAAATTAATGCCAAATTATTCTCTGATTTTCAAACCCAGTTGGGATAAATATTATTCAAAAATGGACAACTCAGTTCAAACCATAATCTGGAAGAAAATTCAGCAGCAAAAAAACGAAACCAAAATAAGGCATTTAAAGCACGGTGTGGAGTTTTACGTTGTTGAAACCGGCCAGTACAGGATTACCATAAAAATCAATGAAAAAGAAAAAACGAAAACAATCCACTTTGCAGGAAACCACAAACAATACGAAAACTGGTTCAAGACACAAGGAAGCTTGCAATAATGTGGCAACAAGATTTTCTGGACAAGAATTTCTTTGCGGCAACAAATACCCGAAAACCGGTTGATTCTGCATTGTAATATTAGTTCTTCGGCGAAATCTTTATTTCAGTCACTAGTTCTTCCAAAAAACCATGATTTGCAGACAATTTTAATGTTAGGCAATCCTTATTATAATTTTTGTTTCTAATATTAAGCGAGGTGCATGTGATGAACATGAATCCCGTGGTTCATTTTGAAATGCCTGCAAATGACAGGAAACGCATAGCGAATTTTTACTCAAAGGTTTTTGGCTGGAAAACGCAGATGATGGGTGAGGAAATGGGAAACTATGTCCTTGCAACCACAACCGAAACCGATGAAAAAACGCAGATGGCGAAAAAGCCCGGTGCGATAAACGGCGGTTTTTTTGAAAATGACGGCAAGAGCCCCATCAAGCATCCGTCGATTGTAATTTCAGTCGATGACATTAAAGAGCACATGAAAACAGTCGCAAAAGCCGGCGGCAAGACTTTTGGAGAGCCAATGGAAATACCAGGGGTAGGGCTGTTTGTGGTGTTTGAGGATACGGAAGGCAACAGGCACAGCATGCTGCAGCCTTCGCGCAAATAATGGGAAAAAACATGGAGGGATGACTTATGGCATATGTGGACGGGTTTGTAATTCCAATCAAAAAGAAAAATTTGCGTGCCTATGCAAAAATGGCAAAAATAGGGGGCAAAACGTGGATGAAGAACGGCGCGCTCGAATATTATGAGTGCATAGGCGAGGAGCTGAAAGTGAAAACTGACCCGACAAAGCCAAAGAAGTCCTCGCCGTTCGGGAAAAAATTCAACCTTAGGCAAAGCGACACCGTGATTTTTTCCTGGATAGTTTTCAAAAGCAAGGTCCACCGCAACAAGGTCAATGCCAAGGTAATGAAGGAAATGGAACTGGCAATGAAGGATTTTAACATGAAGGACATGCCATTTGATATGAAAAAGGTGCTTTACGCCGGCTTCAGGCCGATTGTAAGGATGAAAAACTGAGGTGAATGCCAGTGGTCAGACAAATTTTTGTGAATCTCCCTGTTAAAAACCTGGGCAAGACAATAAAATTCTTCACAAAGCTCGGCTTTAAGTTCAACCCGCAGTTCACGAATGAAAACGCAACCTGCATGATTATCAGTGAGAATGCTTTCGCAATGCTTTTGGCCGAGGATTTTTTCAAGACCTTTATTGCCGATAAGAAAATTTCCGATGCGAAAAAAACCACTGAAGTGCTTAATGCAATCAGCGCCGAGAGCAGGGCTGCAGTTGATGAAATGGTAATGACTGCAGTTAAGGCCGGCGGAAAGGAGTTCCGCAAGGCGCAGGACCACGGCTGGATGTATGGAAGGGCTTTTGAGGACCTTGACGACCATGTCTGGGAAGTGCTTTACATGGATGAAAGCCATATGCCTG
>DASRUN010000046.1:0-5159 GCA_035655435.1 archaeon
ACAATTACTGCGGAGGATGATGTTGCGGTGAATTTTATTTCCTGGGAAACCAATGATTCTTTTTCTCGGCAGCCTTCCTCTCAAACGGAGGATTGTGATCTGCAAAAAACCTGTAGTGTTGAATTTGAGTTCGCTTCAGGCGAGGACGGGTTGAAAACTGTTTCAGTTTATGCAACCGATTCCTCTGGAAACGAGTCCCAAAAAAGTGGGTTCGAGGTCAGCGTAAGGCCATTTGATTATATTCCGTCGATATGCGGTGACGATATTTGTAAGAGCAGTGAATCGTTTGAAACATGTCCTGCGGATTGCGAAGAACTTATTCCGGATTGTGGCGATGACTGCGCATCGGAAATCACGGGATCGGAAGGTTTAACCGGCGGTAGCGAAGAAACCTGTACAACCGATTCCTCATGCGGCTACAAAAAGGCATGTATAGGTGGGAAATGTACTAGTGTGCAATGCACGAATGATGCCCAATGCGGATCAGGAAAAGAATGTGAGAACAACCGATGCGCACGCTGCCCTGTGGGGGCGTCGGGTTTTTACGCCTGCTGAATTTACAAAAAAAGCTATTTGGCTGAATCAAATTTCCCTTCAAATGCAATTTCTTCAAGTGCCTCTTTTGGGGTGAGAGTTTTAAGTTTTTTGTTTTGGAAATCCGCATCAAGGGTTATAAGTGCCGAGCCGGTTTCTTTTGCGAGATAGTGCTGTAAGGCATCATCAAAGTCAAGGTCTATTTTTCCCATTGATTCCAGTATTTTAATGTCATCAAGAATGGTTGTGTTGAGTATTTCAAGATTTTTTAACGAATCAATGTACTCGAGGAATTTTTTTGTTTTTTGCGAGCCTTCGTTCTTGGATCCGTAAATGCATATTGCGTAAATTGAGAATGCCGATGCAATTGCTCGTATTTCTTCATTCTCGATTAAGTTCAGGAGCTTTTCGCATTCATCTGCTTTTTTTCTGTTGAACAGCACCTCAAAAAGTATGTTTGCGTCAAGGAAATACATTTAATCGATCTCCCCGAACATTTTAACGGCTTTCTTCTGTGCTCCAATGGAAGATTCATGTGTGGCTGAAAAAAGCCCTCTTATGTCACTTGCAGTCAGTTTCCTTTTTGCGCTTTTGTTTTCCTCATAATCAAGCCATTTGTCAATGGCATCGTTGACTGCTTTGCTGATGGCTCCTTTTTCATGGCCGAATTTTTTCATTGCCTTCTCCCTGAAAATCTTAACTTTTTTTTCCTTAACCTGTGCCCTTAAAGTCTCCAAAAAACCACCTAATAGCTATATGGCTAAATGGCTATATAATTGTTTTGAGGGTTCATTGCCGGTGCGGTTATTTTTGATTATGGCTTTTTTGTTTTTGGGTGATTTTTTTAAGCTTGTGGGTTGTTATCTATTATAGGTTAGGTTTAAATTTTGGGGTTGAGTATTATGCAAATAATGGCAGAATATGATTATTTTACAAAGACAAATTTTAGCGAATATAAGGGGAAATGGATTGCTTTATTCAAAGATAAAGTGGTTGTTTCTGGAGATTCATTTAAGGAAGTGGCGGAATTGGTTGATAAGCACAGAGAATTTTCAAAAGCCCTTATAACCAGAATACCTGAAGAAATGGCACAACTTCTCTAATATTTATGACAGATTATAAATTCAAATTTAAACGCGAGTGGATCGACTTAGGTTGGGCCCTTAGGCCGAAAATAAAGGTAACTCTAAGTGCAAATGGCAAATCAAAGCAGATCATTGCGATTATTGATACAGGTTCTGATTTGGTGTATATTCCAAAAGACATGGCTGATTATTTTGGCCTGTCATTGTCAAAAAATGAGTTGACGGGGCAGGGTGCTGAAACGGAATTTTCTTATAGAACTTCTCAGATTAGGGTCTCTCTAGAGAACCCTCATAAAATTTTCAGAAAACTGGTTGAGGTAATGGTTCCCGCCAAAGGCGCAGACCATAAAGACGTTATTTTAGGCACGGGGTTTTTGGAAAACTTTATTGTAACCTTAGATTATAAAAATGAGAAAATAAATTTGCGGGCTCACCAATCAACTTCCGAGAAGAAGCAGTAAATCATTTCTCAGAATCAAATTTCCCTTCAAAAGCAATTTCATTTACTTTTTTTCTCAATGAAGGTTTTTCTCTTTCCTGGTCTTTTGGAGTTAGAACTTTTTTATCAGCATATTTTCCTATTGCGGCCATTGCCTCAACATTATATAAATCCGTTAAGCCAAGCATTTCCTTTGCTTTATCGTAATCAAATCCGCCCATTCCGTGAACAACTAAATTTCTGCGTGCTCCTTCAAGTGCAAGCGACATCCATGCTGATCCGGTGTCAAAGGAATGTGTTTTGTTCGGATAATCTTTGTATTCCATTCTTTTCCTGGATAGCATGATTACGAGCGCTGAAGCATTTTTCGCCCATGTTTTGTTCCCTTCCATAAGTAGGTCAAAGAATTTGTCCCAGTTTTCTGTATTTCTTTTTGCGTAAACAAATCTCCATGGTTGATTATTCGAATTTGAAGGTGCCCATCTTGCTGCCTCAAAAAGCGGCATTAATTCCGAATCGCTTATTTCTTCTCCGCTCATTGCTCTTGGAGATGAACGTTCGACAAAAATCTTGTCGATATCATACTCTGTTTTTCTTTTTTGAATTTGTTCTGTTTTCATATTCATTGACCTCGTTGTTGTGATTTTTTATGGGGATAAAAAAGAAAAGGGGTTGAGGCCCTTTTTAGTTGGCCTCTTGTAATGCCTTTATTTTTTCTTTTACTCCCTGTGCTTCCTTCTCAAGGCTTTCTTTGTATTCCTTGAGCATTTCTATTTTCTCTTCCTTTGTGAGGAAGTTTCTATTTGAACTTGTGCCGCATCCGCAGCTTCCCGAGTAACATTCGTAACCCATTGCCAATCCCTCCTGGCTTGTATCGGTTGCCCGATATCGTATATACAATACATCTTAGGGAATATTTAAATATATCGGTCATCCAATATGTAATATGGTCAAAGATGAAGATGATTGTTATTGCGACATGCGCGGCATGCTCTCTTTCCTAATTTTGTTTCTTCTCTCAAAAAAAGAAATGAACGGTCAGGAATTGGCGGAAGAATTGGAAAAAAGAAAGGGCGAAAAGCCAAGCCCGGGAACTATTTACCCTGCATTAAAAAACCTGCGCGAAGCCGGTTTGATAAAAGAAAACAAAGAAGGAAAATCAATTTCTTATACTCTAACAGATGAGGGAAAAGCCCAATTGAAAATTGCAAAAGCACAGTTCGTGAAAATCTTCGGCGGAGTAATGTGAATCCGCACCGGCATTGAGGTTTAATAAAATTTAAATATTAGTTATAGCTATAGTTATAATAGGTGATTTTGTGGACAACACTACGATTCAAGTGAAAAAGAAAACCATTGGCATTTTGAATAAAATCAAGGAGAAATATGGTGTTTCTTCCTATGACAAGGCTATTCAGGAGATGGCAAAAAAAGAAATAAAAATTCCGAAAAGCATGTTTGGCGCAGACCCAAAGTTAAAAACTTTTAAGAGGGATGAAGACGACTTCCACGATCTCTAAATCCGTTTTGGGCACTTATGCCTGGGTGGAGTACTTTAAAGGCACTGATAAAGGGAAACAAATAAACAAACTTTTGGGCGAAGGGAATTGCTTTACTCCAATGATCGTTGTTTCGGAAATTTCAGATTGGTATGCAAAGCAAAATATGGATTCTGCTTCAAGGCTTGAGTTTGTAAAGGCAAATTCAATAATACAAGAATTCGATTTTGAAACTGCAAAAAATGCAGGCATAATTAAACAGCACATTCGAAAAAAATACAAAAACAATTTTGGTTTGTCCGATGCAATAATCCTTGCAACTGCAAGATCATTGAGTGCTAAAGTAGTTACGGGGGATTTTCACTTCAAACCTCTGAGTGACATTGAATTTATCGGGTGAGACTAAAACATGATTTCCAAAAATCTTGTTAATTCAAAAAATCCCTTCAGAGCGTATGCATACAAAAGGCTTGCTGAAGAGGGAGAAGATGCCGAAAAACTCTTTAATTTTTGAGCGTTTAAATTGCCAAAAAACCCAATCCAAACCTTTAAAAAGGGTTCAAGGTTAATTTTGTATAGTAAACAGGTTAGAAAGGATTTGAAAGAAGGGACTGTTTCTTAGGAATTTAGTGCCTTTTTTTCTTGTTAAAAATTTTCAAAACTGTTTTTACGAATAAAACAAAAAAAGGTGATTTAGTGAAATTTGAGGATATGAAGATAAATGCACAGCTAAAAGATGCTGTGAAAAAAATGAATTATATTACCGCAACAGATGTTCAGGTTGAATCAATAAAATTCATGCTTGATAACAAAAACGTTGTTGTGAAAAGCCACACGGGAAGCGGAAAAACCGCCGCATTTGGAATTCCACTTTCGGAAAACATTCTGAACGGAAAATCAAAAGGCGCGGTAATATTATGTCCCACAAGAGAACTCGCGGTTCAGGTTAAAGATGAATTAAGAAAGCTTAATTCAAACACAAGGTTAAGCGTTTCTGCTGTTTATGGCGGACACGGACTTAATTCTGAAATAAAAGCTTTTGAAAAAGGAATTGACATTCTTTGTGCAACTCCCGGAAGGCTGTTGGATCACATAAAGCACAATGCGTTCGATCCAAAATTCTATGATACAGTTGTTCTGGATGAAGCTGACAGAATGCTTGACATGGGTTTTATCAACGATATAAAAGAAATTCTTCATTCGATAAGGCCGATGAACACTCACTTGTTTTCCGCAACACTTGAAGGAAGCGTTACGGGATTGATACGCGAGTACATCAGAGAATACGAGGAAATAATTATTCCACAGGAAATTATAGGAAAAAACATTCTCGAAAGGCATGTGAAAGTCGGCAGAGAAGAGCGTTTTAATGCTCTTATGGATGTCATAAAAGAGGCAAACAATAATCGTGTTCTTGTTTTTGTTTCAACAAAAAGAACCGCAGACACTCTTGCAAAAAAACTTCACCATGAAGGAATCAAGGTTGAATGCATTCACGGAGACAAATCGCAAAGAGCAAGAGAATTCGCGCTCCAAAATTTTAAAACCGGAAGGAACAAGGTTTTGGTTGCAACGGATGTTGCTTCGCGCGGTTTGCAAATT
>DASRUN010000047.1:0-6651 GCA_035655435.1 archaeon
TTTTTCAGTTCCGGGATAAAGTTCGATTTTCCCTTTTTTGGTTCTTCTTTTTGTCCCTCTTCTTTGAGAATTTTTTTCCAGAAGGCCGTTCCGGCTTCCTCATTTTTCACAAGCGGTTTTTCCTTTTTTGCGGAATCCAGCATTCCATCTTCTTCCGATCCCCAAAAATTCTTTTTAGAAGATTCTTTAGTATTAATTTTTTGCTCTCCGGATTCCTGTGCTTTTGCCTCGTCTTTTTTTGTCGGAAGCTTTTTTGCAAACTCCAATGTTTCTATGGCCTCTTTCTTATCCAAACCCATTTCCTTGAGGCTTATTATAATATCTTCCTCCGAAGTATGCGATTCAAGGAGTTTTTTTATTGCCTTTGCAAAAGCCTGTTTCCTGTTTTCGTCCATTCACATCAGCATGATTTTTTATGCTTAATAACCTTACTTTGTTTCTTCAATCTTCTTTTTCATCTGCTTTATTTTTTCATCAAGGTCTATAAGTCGTGCCTTGTATTCGGCAAGATTGCTCTTGTAGCTCGAGGCGGGCATAACGGCCTTTCCAAAGTACTCTGTTTGAATGTTTTTTATTAATTCCATTGTTTTTTCCCTTTCTTTTTGCAGCGCCAAAAGATCAAATGATTTTTTCGTTTTTGAATAAAACAGTTTTGCAACAACCCCGAAAACCAGTATGAATGCCAGCACTATCAAACCATAACTTTTGAGGAGGCATGTTACGGAACAGGTTATGGTTAACTCCAAATTCGCCTCTGCCTGGTTTCCGGCGATATCCTCCACAAAAATCGTGTGGATCAGGTTTCCCGATTCCTGCGCGTAATAGTTCAAAACAAGTTCTCCTTCAGAGTTCATTTCCATTGGGAATGTACTATTGTTAACCCTTAACTCGGCGGTTTCCACAAGCACTTTTGAAAGTTTCTGCCCGCTCGGATACCTCACCTTTACTCTAAACGGCACGGAGTCGCTCTGCTCAAAAGTCCTGTTTTCCGGTTCAATAAACTCAAAATCGAATTGCGTTTGTACAATGTTTGTTTCTATTTTCCTTTCCCCGCCGTAATTTTTAGACTCTTGATTTTTTTGTGCGGTTACAAAAAGATCCCATTTTCCAATCTGTGAGTTGAATGGAATGCCGTAATTAATATCATATATGCCGTTTCCCTCATCTTTCAATTGTATTCTTCTTCCGAAAACATCAAACATCACAACTTCCGCCTCGAGAACAGGGTTTCCGGAATCAGTGATTTCAACGCTAATGAACACAGGTTCCCCTCGTTGGAACGTGAAAACCGCCGGACTCAAAAAAGTTATTCTGTAAAAAGCCGATTCAGGAACAGGCTCAATTTGAACAATTATTTGTGTTTCGCTGTTTTGCGTGAAAAGTGTTATTGTCCAGTTGCCGCTTGGGTCAAGATAAGAAGTTGAATGAGTATAACTGAATTTTCCTTCAAAACAGTTGATCTGCTCCTCAAAAATCTGCAGATTTCCAAGCTCGGCTTTTATTTTGTGCACTTCTCCCGCATCACAGGAGCCGCTCAGGGGTATATCACTTCCTTTTTCATAGCCATTCTGTTCCGCTTTGAGGGTTAGGGAAAAAACCGTTCCTGAAATGAACAGCAAAAAAAATATAAAAAATAATTTTTTCACTTTTTATCGCCTTTCCTGTTTTTCAGTTCTTTCCTAACACTCTCTAGTTCCTGTTCGTATTTAAGCATTAGCTCGTCGTACTTCTGCCTCGAAAGCGCCCCCAGCCTGAAATACCTTGTTTGTATTCCCCTGATTTTTTTTGTAAGCTCCTCCTCCTTTTCGGACAATTGGCCTTTTTGTTTTCTGCGTGAATAAAAATGCCACGACAAAAATCCTAATCCAATAATTCCCGCAACACCCAAAATTATTGCCTGCAAATAATGATCCAAATAATACTCGGGAGAATAACCCTCCGCGTTTATGCCGATTCCTTTAACTCCAATATTGTTCGATGAATCGGTTATTTCTATTATCCCGTTGAACGTTCCGATGTCAACAATTCGATAGGAGCCGACATAAAGGCCATTTGTGAATGTTAACGGAATTTCCTCTTCCTCGATTTTCAGCATGGCTCTCGCATTTTCAATGGGCAATCCCATTTCGTTCACGGCTTTGATTTTGAAAAAAACACTTTCCCCGGCTTGGTAAGTTTCCTTCTGTACGTTTACAATTTCTATTATAATATTAAATTTTTTCACTGCGATTTCAATGATTTTTCTCCCTTTCAAAGAATTTTTTTCCGCGCTAATGACAACACTTGCTTTTCCCGACGGGGTTTTCTCCGGGATCATAATGATCGCTGAATATGTTCCGCTTTCCGTTTCCGATAATTCAAAAGAATGCGTTCCATTTAGTGTGGCAGTTACTTTTGCGCCGGATATATTTTCTCCGTTATTTGCGACCTCAATTTCAATGCCAAATTTTTCTCCCGCAGAATACTCGTTTTTCAATTCGTTCAGAACTTTTATTGCCAATGGAAGATTTTCTTCAGGTGAAATAAATTTTGCCGAGGTTATCCTTTCAATTTTATTTCCAAAATCGTCATTCCCGCTCACTTTAATCGCCCAATCTCCCGCAGGGTCAATCGAAAGTGATCTATAAGAATATTTAAAATTTCCAAAATTGTCGGTTTCAATATTCTCTCTGAAAATATTTTGTCCAAGATTTTCCGCCGTTATTTCCAATGTTGTTTTTACAGGCGCGCCTTTTTTTGCAATAGTTCCCTTTATTTCCAATGTCTCAGTCAGAACAAGCGTTTCCTTGTTTGTGATAAGCAACGTCTCAAGCAGCGGAACAACATTAAGATTCAGGTAAACACTTTTTCCGGCAGAGCTTATTTTTACCTGTTTCACTCCCTCACTTACACTTTCCGCCGAAAATGAGTTTGCATACAAACCATCATTTGATTTTGCATCATTATGCTTTCCATCATCAAAAAGTTCTTTAGTTCCAAAGAATCCTTCCGCAACAATATTTTTTCCGGGATCCGCTTTAACTTCTATAGAAAAACTTTCCCCAAAATTCACATAATCCCCAAAAAGCGGTTTTAAAATTTCCATTTCCGTGTTTTCACAGTCGCTCGAACATGTTTCGCTTTGTTCACAGAATCCGTTCCCACAACAGAACAATTCCGGTTCCTCAGAACAATTGTTTTCAAAACACTCTTTTCTCGTGCAGGAATTAGTTGTTATTTCAGCTTCCGCAACAATTGTATTTGAGCATTGCGCAAAGCATGTTCCGGGAAAAAAACAAACATCCCTTGTTTGGGTGTGGCCATCATTACACTCTGAATCCGAACCGCATATGGGGTTGCATGAAATATTTCCGCACACGCCCTCACATGTTCCGGATTCATTGCAAATGTCAATTGTTAACGGATCGGAATCCCTGCAATCAGCTCCCGTTGTGCAGGCCGGAATGCACGCATTGTGGCTGCAGCTTGCCTCGCATGTTTCGGCATTATTACACGTATCCGATGTGAAAGGATTGCCATCATCACATAAAAGGTTGTCAATGCATGCGATTGTTTCCAAAGAGCATTGGTTGAAATAAATCAGTGCCGTTCCAATGATTCCTTTGGCAACGAATTCCTCTCCTGAGGGAGATGTCCACGAACTGTTCGCGCTAAGTTCGGTTCCATCAATTTCCAATTTCCCGTTTTCAGACTTAAGAACAACCTTGAGCCTGCTTCCCGGCTTTACATTTACCGCATTGCTTAACATAACTTTTGATTCTGCATTGTTCTCCGTTTCCCCGCTTGCAAGCAAAGTATTTTCAAGAGTCAAGGGTGTGAATTCATAAAGTTCCCAAGAAATTTTTTCTCCGGTAAAGCCGTTTGTCCAGAATATTATGCTTGTATACAATTGCGTTCCATTTGCGAACGTGCTTGAATACCATGTTCCCAAAACATTTTCCGAATCAGGTTCAAATGCGGTTTCGGAGGAAGAAATATTAGGGATTGTTGTTGTCATAAAATTTGCGGTCTTTCCCTCTATAAAAGTGGTGAAGTCATTTCCCCTGAACCAGTAAACACTTTCAGCCCCGAAAGCGCTTGCGCTGAAAATAAGTACTAATGCCAATGCAAATACTTTCCTCATTTTTTCCCCTTCAACTGGGCTTGGTGAATGGACGCCCTTACATCATCAAGCTCTGACTCATATTTTTCCATGTATTTGTCATAAGTTTTTTTGTCCGTGCTTCCCTCAACAAAGTACTGCGTTTGTATTCCCTTGATTGTTTCAATCAATCTTTTTTCCCGCTTCTTCAAAGAATCTATTCCTGTTATTTTTTTTACAATCCTTAACCCGAAAAAAAGCGTTATTATTCCCGCGACAACAAACAATACTATGCTGATCCCCGATGTCCTCAAATAATAAAGATAAGAAATCCCGGTTACTTCAACCACTATTGTTTGTTCCGCCTGATTATCGTAGCCGTCATCAAGCCCTATTTTTACCGAAACACTTCCCTGATCATTAATGTCAACAATGTAGGTTCCCTCATAAATTCCCTTGTCAATTCCCTTGAGCTCTATGGTTTTGTTGTTCACGTTTGCCAATATTTTTTCCGTGACAACCGGCGAACCATCCTCATATCCGGCTTTTACTCTCACAATTATTTCCTCTCCCGCCAAAAAATTTGTGGTCTTCGGCTCAATTATTTCCAGATTAATGTTAGATTCAACAACATTGATTGAAGAGGAAGCCGAACCCTGTTTGCTTTGTTTTGCCGCATTGATCTGTATTCCAAGTTCTCCGTTTTTTGTCCGGTTCTCAATCAAAAAATTCCCTTCATAAAATCCCGTGCTCACTTCCACGAGATCAAACCTCAAACCGGAAGCAGTTGTTCCTGTCACAATTGCATTTTCAATCGGATTATTTGCAACGTCCTTCACGGAAGAAGTTATTGTTACAATGCTTCCTTTTTTGAACCCCGCATTCGAATCCGTAATGCCAATACCCACTATGAGGAAATTCGTTGCTTCAGAGCTCAACACGGAAATGTTTTTCTCCAAAATTCCAATGTTCCCGTTTTCATCAAACGACGTCATTGTTACAATATAGTTTCCGTCGTTGTCAATCAGCGTTGTCCTGTAATTTGCCGAGAACTTCCCGTTTTCCGAAAAAAGATTTTCATCCGCAAGCAATCTCTCTTCAAACTCGAAATTCAAATCAATGGGCAAATTCACGGGAATTGTTTTTCTGCCAAGCGTTCCCTCCATTTTGAGATTATCCCCCAAAATATAAAACTCCTTGTCAAACTGAACGCTAAAACTGAGTTTCGGAACAACGTTAATGAAAATACTTTTTTTCCCGATAACCCCGCCAAGTTCGGCCGTTATTATTATTGGGTAAAGCTGTTTGTCGACATCGCGATTTATTATAAAATAATTCGCATAAACATTATCATTGCGCGTTCCCTCATCATGGCGCCCGTCATTGAAAAGAGCAATGCTGCCAAAAAAACCTTGTGCCCTAACCTGTGCCCCGGTAACTTCTTGCCCATCAACAACAACAGTTGCTTTCACTTGAACATTTTCGCCCCTCACATAAAAAGTGTCTGGAAAAGAGGATTCAATGAGTATTTCCCTTGGCTTGCAATCAGCTTCGCACGTGAAATAATTTTCTCCGCTCTCACATCTTGAGTTTCCGCACACTCCGAGCTTTATTGTCTGCTGGCAACTGTTTCCAATGCACGCAAATTCGAAAATATCATTTATACTCCCGCCGCATCCCCCACATTCGCTTGGCGCGGAACATTTTGTTTCCTCAGGATCACACGTTCCATTTCCTATGGTTGTTAAGTTTTGGCATGTTGCCGTGCATCTTCCCGCGCCTGTGCAAACATCTGTTGTTGTCGAATCTCCGTCATCACAATCCGCGCTTGTTGTACAAAGGGGGTTGCAGGATGAATTGTTACAGCTCGCCCCACATGTTCCCGCATTGAGACAGGCATCATTAGTAATTGGATTTCCATCATCACAACTTTCGTTTCCCGTGCATGATATGCGGCATTGTGCATTAGAACAATAAGATGTTACCAATCCCGCATTCTTGCACTCATCAACAGTGGTTTCAGCTCCATCATCACAATTTGAATTAGAACTGCAAATTATTTCATTATTTTCTACAGTCAATTCTATTGATGTACCTTCTTCACTCTCATCTTCTTCTCCAGAATCAATTTGAGTGTTTGTACATGATGACTCGGTTCCGGGATTTGAACAGGCATCTGTTGTACTGCTATTTCCATCATCACAATCCGAATCCAAATTACATTCAATTGTAATCCCGCTATCTATATTTGAACAGGTTGAATTGCATGCCCCGATTCTATTGCACGTGTCTGTTGTGGTTGCGATTGCGTCATTGCATGCAAGGTCGTTTGTGCATGTAACATTGCATGTTCCGGAAGTGTTCAGGATAAGCATTACCACGTTTTTCGCTTCATTAACCTGGTAAGTTGTTCCATTAGAGCTTAAATAAGTGAACAACGATCCTGCACTTCCCTCATCAAACTCAAGTGTAATTTGCGCCCCGGCAGAATCGGCATCATACTCCACTAAAAATTTTCCATAGTTTCCAACAGGAAAAGTGTGGTTCGCAATATTCACATATGTTTCGTG
>DASRUN010000048.1:0-21135 GCA_035655435.1 archaeon
AGTGATTTTTTTGTATCTCATAACCATTTATTTTGGTTTCGTGGCACCAATGCTATTGAAGTGAAATGAAACTCTATAAAGAAAAAGACGTAAAATTGCAAATTCTCAAAAATACAAAAATTGCTGTTCTCGGTTATGGAAATCAAGGCGAAGCCCAAGCACTTTGTTTTCGCGATTCAGGTTTAGATGTTATAATCGGTTTAAAAAAAGGAAGCAAAAGTTGGAAGAAAGTCGAGAAAGCGGGTTTCAAAGTTTTTGAAACAAGCGAAGCTTGTGCGAAAGCGGATTTAATTCACATTTTAATTCCGGATGAAATTCAACCGGAAGTTTTCGAAAAAGAAATCAGAAAAAATCTTCGCGCTGGAAAAACAATTTCCTTTTCCACAGGATTTGGAATTCACTTTGGTTACATTAAACCGCCGAAAAATGTTGATGTAATTCTTTTCGTGCCTTTTTCTCCCGGTTCCGAGGTTAGAAATTTTTTCTTGGAAAAAAAAGGTGTTCCCGCAATGATTGGAGTTCATCAAAATTATTCCGGAAAAGCAAAACAGAAAGCGCTTGCTCTCGCAAAGGCATGCGGTTGTTTGCGCGCAGGGGTTTTAGAGGGTTCTTTCAAGGAAGAGGCTGTTCAGAATCTTTTTGGAGAGCAGGTTGCTTTGTGCGGCGGGCAAACAGAGCTTATAAAAAAAACTTTTGAAACAATTACTGAAAAAGGTTATTCTCCGGAAATAGCTTATTTAGAGGTTGTGCGGCAGATGAATCTTCTTTCGCGTTTGATCCGCGAGGGCGGCATTGAATTCATGTGGAAAAAGGTTTCCAATACCGCTGAATATGGCGGGCGAACCAGAGGTTCGAGAGTGATTGATGCGCATGTAAAAGGAAATATGAAAAAAATTCTGCATGAAATTGAATCCGGAAAATTTGCGCGTGAATGGATGAATGAAAAGAAAAGCAAGTTTAAGAAGTTTGAAAAATTGCGAAAAAAACAGAGAAAACATAAAATAGAACAAACCCGGGAAAAACTGCAAAAATCAATTGAAAAGTAGGATTCATAAGCATAAAACACCAAAAATCATTGGTTTAACTTGCTTTTGGAGAACAAAAAAGATCAGACTAATATAGGGAATGAAAATGAGCCTTGAACAAAAGAGAAAGGAAATTGACAAAGTTGACGCGCAAATAGTCGGCCTTCTAAATAAGAGAATTGACCTTGCAAAGAAAATCGGCCTGGAAAAGCTGCAGAAAAAAACCGATATTTATGATCCGGGAAGAGAAGAAGAAATAATTTCCAGGCTCTCCTCAAAAAGTACTGCGGGATTGCCGAAAGAATCGTTGGAGGCAATTTTTAGGGAAATTTTCAGCATTTCAAGAAAAGTGCAAGCTCCTTTAAGGGTTGCATATCTTGGCCCGGAAACAACTTTTACACATCAAGCTGCATTGAAACAATTTGGTTCTCAAAGCGATTTCATTGATAAGGAATCAATTGCGGGAGTTTTTTCCGCAGGGGAAAAAGATGAGGCGGATTTTGGCGTTGTTCCGATTGAAAATTCTTTAGAAGGGGGAGTTGCGGCAACTTATGATCTTCTTCTCAGCTCTTCTTTGAGCATTGTTGCGGAAATTCCATTGAAAATAGAGCATAATCTTGTTTCAAAGCAGAAATTAAAAAACATAAAAAAAGTTTTTGCGCATCCAATGGCTTTTGCACAATGCAAAGAGTGGATTGTAAAAAATATTCCAAATGCGGAATTAATTGAGGTTTCTTCTACCGCAAAAAGCGTTGAGAATTGCGCGCGCGAATCTGATAGTGCGGGAATAGGTTCTGTTCTTGCGGCAAAAAAATACGATGTTCCAATTGCAGCGCACGGGATACAAAGTTCTTCTCATAATGTTACAAGATTTTTGGTTCTTGGAAAAAACAAGCCAAAGAATTCCGGAAAATCAAAAACAAGTATTGCGTTTTCCACAAAGCACGAGCCGGGAACATTTTTTGATGCATTAAAAGCTCTCAAAAAATATGGGATAAACATGATGAAAATACAGTCGCGCCCCACAAAAAATAAAAACTGGGAGTATGTATTCTTTGTGGATTTCCAGGGTTTTTCGGAAGATAATAAAGTGAAAAAGGCGCTTAAGGAAATAGAGGCTAACTCGTTATTTTTGAAGGTTTTGGGAAGCTATCCGGAAAAGGCGATTTGATTATGGGAAATGAAAAAGAATTGAATGATATTGCCGGCATTTTGAGAAGAGATTCAATAAAAATGACAACTCAATCAGCTTCCGGGCATCCAACTTCTTGTATGAGTTGTGCGGAATTAATGAGCGTGCTTTTTTTTAATGAAATGAAATATGATCCAACAAATCCTGCGAATCCTGATAATGATGAATTCATTTTGAGTAAAGGACATGCAGCTCCGATTCTTTATTCTTGTTTTTATCACGCCGAAATGGTTAAGGAGGATCTTCTTTCTCTGAGGGAATTAAACAGTCCGCTTGAAGGGCATCCAATGCCGAATTCCTTGAAGCAAGTTAAAGTTGCTACGGGTTCTTTGGGGCAGGGGCTTTCCGTTGGAATTGGAACTGCTCTTGCGGCAAAACTTTCAGATCGAAAATACAAAACTTATGTTCTAATGGGAGATAGTGAAATGGCTGAGGGTTCTGTGTATGAGGCAATGCAAGTTGCAGCTTTTTACAATCTTAATAATCTGGTTGCAATTGTGGATGCAAATAGATTAGGGCAAAGCACGGAAACAATGCCCGGTCATAATGTAAAAGAATACAAGAATAGGTTTGATGCTTTCAATTGGGAAACAATTGTAATTGATGGACACAATGTAAAAGAAATTTTAAATGCTTTTGAAAAAGCAAAAAATTCAAAAAAACCTTTTGCGATAATCGCGAAAACTTTCAAGGGAAAAGGTGTTTCGTTTTTGGAGAACAAAGAAAATTGGCACGGGAAACCTGTTCCAAAAGAAATGCTTGAAAAGGCATTGGCGGAAATTCCGGATGCAAAAATGCCTAAAATAAAAATAACAATTCCCCAGATTTCTGCAGCAAAAAAATTGCGCGCGGAAAAAATGGCTTTCACTGATTATAAAATCGGTTCAAGTGTTGCCTCGCGCATGGGTTACGGTTCCGGTTTAGCTAACCTTGCAAAATCCAGTGAACTTGTTGTTGCGGTTGATGCCGAGGTTTCAAATTCAACTTATTCAGAGGAAGTGAAAAAAGTCAATCCAAAGCAATTTGTTGAAACTTTTATTCAGGAGCAGAATATGATTGGACTTTCGCTTGGATTGAGCGTGAAAGGTTTCAAGGTGTTCGCATCAACGTTTGCAGCGTTCTTGACAAGGGCTCATGATCAAATTAGAATGGCCGGCCTTTCAAGTGCGAATCTTACTGTTTGCGGTTCGCATGCCGGTGTTTCCATTGGAGAGGATGGTGCTTCGCAAATGGGTTTGGAGGACATTGCATTGTTCAGGGCGATTCCCAATTCAATTATTTTTTATCCGAGCGATGCGGTTTCCGCGGAAAAAATCGTGGAACAATGTTCACAGCTTAAAGGAATAAAATACATCAGAACAACTCGCGGAAAAACCCCTGTTCTTTATTCGCAGAAAGAAGAATTTCCAATAAACGATTTTAAGGTTTTGAAACAATCAAGCAATGATAAATTTGTTTTGGTCGGAGCGGGAATAACATTGCATGAAGCTCTCAAAGCGCATGAAGAATTGAAAAAAAATAATATTGGAACGGCTGTTGTTGATTTGTATTGCGTGAAACCGTTTAATGCAAAGAAGTTTGAAGCATTTGCAAAAGCTCATGGTTCGAAAGTTATTGTGGCGGAAGATCATTTCAAAGAAGGCGGAATGGGAGAAATGATTGCGGCAGAGTTGAACAATTCCGGAATTAAAGTAAAAATTCTTGCGATTGAGGGAATCGCTCATTCAGGAAAGCCTGAAGAACTTATACATAAATATGGTGTTGATTTTGAGGCAATTTTGCGTTCCACAAAGGGCTTTTAAGCTATTGGAGTAAAGAATTTTCGCAAGGAAGTAATTTGAATGATTATTGTAATGGATAAGGGCGTTTCGCAGAAAAACCTCAATCATCTTGTTGAGGTCGTTGAGAAAGCAGGGCTTAAAGCCCATATTATAAAAGGCACTTCAAAAACAATTATCGGTGTTATAGGAAACGCGAACAAGCTTGATAAAGATTCAATTAATGCGCTTGATTTTGTTGAAAAAATAATGCCAATCCAAAAGCCATACAAGAGGGCTTCAAGAGAGGTTCATCCCGACAATACTGTTGTTGATGTAAAAGGAATAAAATTTGGCTCGGATGATCTTGTAATGATTGCCGGCCCCTGCTCGGTTGAAAGCGAAGATCAAATGTTTGAGATAGCAAATGCATTAAAAAAAATGGGTGTAAAAGTTTTCAGATCAAGTGCTTACAAGCCAAGAACTTCCCCTTATGCTTTCCAAGGGCTCGGGGAAAAGGGTTTGAAAATAATTGATAAAGTCAGAAAGGAAACCGGTTTGATTGTTGAAACGGAAGTAATGGATCCGAGAAATGTTGAGGTTGCGGCAAAGTATGTGGATATTCTCAGGATTGGTGCGAGAAATACGCAGAATTTTGATTTGTTGAAAGAAGTCGGAAAAACAAATAAGCCTGTAATTCTCAAAAATGGAATTGCAACAACTGTGGAAGAGTGGTTGTTTGCGGCGGAATACATTATGAATGAGGGCAACAATAATGTCATTCTATGCGAGCGCGGAATAAGGACTTTTGAACCGCTAACCCGTAACACTTTGAATTTGAGTGTTATTCCTATTTTGAAAAAATTAACTCATCTCCCGATAATTGTTGATCCGTGTCATGCCGCGGGAACAAGAGGACCTATTCCTGCTTTGAGCAAGGCTGCAATAGCTGTCGGCGCTGATGGTTTGATGGTTGAGGTTCATAATGATCCCGAGCACGCGCTCAGCGACCAATCACAGCAATTGAAAATTAAAGAGTTCGAAACAATGTATGCAGACCTCAAAAAGATCGGTCTTGCCGTTGGAAGAAAATTTGTTTGAAATTTATCAATACCTCAGATCAATAAACACAATTTTATTATCTTTAGGCAACCAGATTATATTAGAAGGGTGAAAATCATGAAATCCATAGGAAGTAAGCAGCTTTGTTACTTCTAAAAATTGTGTGTAAATGTCGTCAGGTATTATTTTCGGGTTAATTTTATCTAAGGTTTTACCATCATAAAAGTCGGTTACGAGAAAGGATAAACCTCTATTTGTCCATGTCAATCGTGGCTTTGCTATTTCTATATTAGGAAACTGTTTCTTATTTTTTAGTACTAATTTTTCAGCGCGTTCCAATGCTTCACCTTGAGGAGCTGCAAGATCAAAGTAAGCCCTAAAACTATCATACCGTGCTTTTCCTCTGGCTTGTTCTTTAATAAAAAAAATTTTGTCACCAATTTGAACACTGTATGCAGCTGTTGCGGTATTGCCACGAGCAATTAACCGGATTTTAATCCCGTTTAACTCAATTTTTCTTCTCCACCAATAAGAGAGTTTTTCTCTGGCTTCAAGAAAGCTTTTAATTACATTTTTATGTTGTCCAATTAATTTTTTAAATTCAGAATCCATCGCTAAATGCCTTGATGTGGCTGCATTAAAATGCGTAACAGATTCTCCAAATTTTCTTTCAAGGGCACACATAAAAACCGATTGAATAATAAGTTTTTACAGATTTATACTTTTCCTTGGGATTGAAATGCGGATTATTCTTTGCAGGCACGGCGAAACCGATTATAATGCGGAGCGCAGGTTGCAAGGAAAGCTTGAAACCGGTTTGAATGCAAATGGGTTGAAGCAAGCCAAGCTCGTTGCCAATCTTCTAAAAAAAGAAAAATTTGATGCGATTTTTTGTTCCACTCAAAAAAGATGCAGGATGACCGCAAAGGAAATAATGAAATTCCACAAGAATAAGGTTAATTTTCGCGATGGCATTCGCGAAGTGGATTTGGGAATTTATTCGGGAATGAATCACAAGGAGATTGAGGAAAAGTTTCCGGGAAAATGGTCGCAAAGGGTTGACAACAAATATGATTTCCATCATAAAGGAGGAGAATCCTATAAGAGTGCCGATGAAACAAGAGTGCAACCTTTTCTCGAAGAGCTTAAGGAAAAATATTCAAGCAGAGCTGTTTTGGTTATAACCCATCAAGGAATTGGAATCCTTATTCTCGGAAACCTTTTGGGTTTGCCCAAAGAAAAAGTGAATGATATCAGCATTCCAAATGATACTGTGTATTACATTGATTACTTGCCCCACAAAACAGAGGTAAAATACGTGAAATCATCCACAATGGAAACGGGTTTTGGGTGTTTGATGAGAAGCAAAAGTTAATATTCTGCCATTCAATTCTTGTAATTGGTGTTATCTAGTTATGAAGAAACAAAATAAAAAACCTGAAGACCGTCGTTCTCAAGTAACCGAAAAAGTCGATATAGGTAAAAAAAGGAAACCCTTTATTGATGTAGATTTACAAGTAGCCATAAACTTTAGAAGACGCAGAAAACAAAACGAGAAACAAGCCAAACTTTTATTTAACGAAGTAGCTGAAAGTTTTGGAATTAATGTTGCAGAGCAAAAAAAGAAAATTGATTTTACATTCGAGTGTTATTTAGTAATGAGAAGATCTAGAAATTTAACCGAGATTTCTGAGTATGCATTGTTATTAAGGAAATGGCTACATGCTGCGAAGAATGAATTATATTCGTCAAAATCAGAGCTAGAATTTTATAATGAATTCATAGAGTTGCTTAATCAACGCGGAATTCTAGACATTGATCTTAGATAGGACAAACAACTTTTGAAAGTTCTTTCGTAAACACTTTTTTGTTTTCCGAATAATCAATTGGGCAATTTATTAACACGGGTTTTTTCCGTGCATATTTTAGGATTAAAAACCTTTGCAAGGAAAAATCAATTAAAGTCTGCCATGGTTGCTTTTAGCTTTCCGGCATCTATTGAAACAGTAATTTTGAAGGCAAGTTTTTTGTCTATGTGACTAATTGTTACTTTTTCAACGCCGCTATTGGTTAGCCTAATTTCTGAAATTGTCTCTTCAAACATCTCGTCAATTTGACTTGTTTCATGGAAAATCCGCATACGCTTGAGTTTCTTTTTTTTTAATAGTGCCTGAAAATATAACAGTTGTTTTCTTGCATTGCGTTTTACTTCCCCAATAGACTTTTCCCCCTGCTTTCTCAGCGCAGTATAAGATTCATTGTTTATCCTCTCAGCAGCACTCACCAATTGACTAATGTCGTTTCCTGCAATGAGTTCATATTCAATTATCGAATGAAAATATCTGAATCCGCCTTGTAATCCATGGGCGCGAAAAAACTTAATTGATTTTTCGGTTAGAGTATCAGGTATTGACAACCTTCTCCCCTCAGCCTCATGGGACAACTGTACAACCCTTCTCAATATGGCTTTCTGCTTCTCTGTCAATTCATTTGAAACAAAATCAGCATCAATTATAACGCCGTTTTTAACCCTTAAACCACTTATTAACCCTTTTTCTATCATCCCTTGAAAAGTTTTTATATCATGGGTTCTTGATTTTGTTTTTCTAATTCTTCGGCTAAACTTTAACAATTCTGATTCAGCCAGTATTTTATACGGGGTTCTTCTGCCTGTCATTATATAAAATTCTTTGCATACTTAATAAATTAGCTCTTCTAATCTGTTTTTTTAGGGGGCACCTTTTTATTTGCTAAAACCATATTCTTGTTGATTCACAATGCCTTTACAAGAACACAATGAAGTTGTCTGCGAATTATGCAGAGTTCAGCTCGGAAAAATTGCCGAAGTCAAAGAGCTCACAGATCTCGAATTACTGATTTTGAACCAACCGAAGCGCGTGATAAACATGAATATTTCGCTTAGAATGGATGATGGTTCCATAAAAATTTTCCCTTCTTTTAGGATTCAGTACAATGATGCGCGCGGTCCCACAAAAGGAGGAATTCGCTTTCATCCGGAAGTTAATATGGAGGAAGTTAAGGAATTGGCATTCCTCATGAGCCTCAAATGTGCGTTGGTTGATATTCCGTTCGGCGGGGCGAAAGGCGGCATTAAAGTTGATCCAAAAGATTTGAGCGATGGAGAACTTGAAAGATTGAGCAGAAAATATATTCGCGAATTTGCGGATTTTATTGGACCCACAAAGGATATTCCCGCGCCTGATGTTAACACGAACCCCAAAATAATGGGTTGGATGCTGGATGAATTTGAAAAAGTGAAGGGGGAAAAATCACCCGGCGTAATAACGGGAAAACCGCTTTCGCTCGGGGGTTCGAAAGGAAGAATTTATTCGACTTCTCTTGGGGGCGCATTTGTTCTGCGCGAATATTTGAAAAGCGTGAAAAAAAATGCGAAAAGATTGACTGTTGCAATCCATGGTTTTGGGAATGTGGGATCGCACTTGGCAAAGATTTTGGATGAATGGGGCTGCAAAATAATTGCAATTGCGGATTCAAAGGGTGCAATTTATGATGCAAAAGGATTGGATGTAAAAAATTTGCTTGAAAATGATTTACAAGGAAAAAAAGTTCAGCAATCGGGATTGGGAAAAAACATTTCAGGAGATGAATTATTGGAACTTGATGTTGATGTCCTTGTTCCTGCAGCAATTGAGAATGTTATTAATGCAAAGAACATGGGGAAAATAAAGGCAAAAGTGATTCTGGAACTTGCCAACGGTCCTATAACCGCGGAAGCTGATGATTATTTTGAATCCAAAAAAAGCATTGTTTTGCCTGATATTCTTGCAAATTCCGGCGGAGTAATAGTGAGCTATTTTGAGTGGTTGCAGAATATTTCCAACTATTATTGGAGCGAAGAAAAAGTGAATGAAATGCTCGAGGAATACAT
Source organism: archaeon (assembly GCA_035655435.1). Lineage (GTDB taxonomy): Archaea > Iainarchaeota > Iainarchaeia > Iainarchaeales > Iainarchaeaceae > UBA493. The sequence continues at coordinate 8,947 of DASRUN010000048.1, forward strand.
GGTTAGGGCTTTTGATAGCGTTGAGAAAACACGAAAATCCGAAAATTCTTCTTACAGAAAAGCGGCATACATTCTTGCAGTAAAGCGCATCCTCCAGGCCGAAGCAGACCGCGGGAATGTTGTTAAGAAAAGCCTGAATGGCAAAAAATAAACCTTGTTAAATTTCTAGAGACCCCTTATTTTTATATAAGACAACGCGACTTTTTGAGATAAAACTAATATACTACTTAAATCTACTTTTCTTCATGCCAACAGCAAAAAGAATGGCAATGAGAAGAGCGCAAAAATTAAAGCGCATTAAAAAAAATAGGGCATTAATGGCAAAACAAGTTCCTTGGGAGATTATGGAGAAATCCCTAAAGAGCTATGGACATGATCATATAAGTGCGTTCCAAGGGTTAGTCAATGATCTTGAATTTATAGAAAGTGTACCTGAAACAGAGCACATTCAAAAAGAAATTCAGAGAGTTGCACAAAATATGTATAAATCATATGTTGGAAATATTGATTTAATATTGGCTGAAGAAAATCCGACCGAAAAACAAAAACTTTTAGAACGTTACGGGGCATCAGTCAGGCTTAATCAAAGAGATTTAAGAGAAGTTCAAAAAGAGTTTGAAGATTTACGATCAAAACATCAGGATAATCCAAAACTTTCTAAAAGAGAAAAATGGGCATTTGGACAAGAAAGCAAAGGTTTTGATATTTACTTTAAAATGTTTCCGGCATCTTCTATTGGAACAAAGTTAAAGCCATGGATTGAAGAATATAGATTGCATGATCATCTAAGCTACTATTTACAACAACCATTTGTTGACCGAGATGGACACCCGGTTAAAGTTATTTTTCGAAGTACATATGAAGGGCCTGTAAATTATGATGCCGGATTACTTCAAAGAGTAATTTACAATTTGATTAGTGATGCATTGAATCACACGCCAGGAAGACCTATATATGTGAATCTTGAAAGAAAAAACGGAATTGCATTAATTACAGTTACAAATGAAGGTGAAAAACTCACACCAGTTGAGATAGCAAAAATAGGGAAAGTCCGATTTACAAGGGCGCTACATGACCCAAAAAGAGGTTGGGGAAAAGTTTCCACACGATTTTTAGTTGAATCTATGGGCGGAAGATTCTACGCAGGAAATTCAGAAATCGGACCAAAGCTTACAATAGAACTGCCAATTGCAGCATGACAAATACCTTTAAATATACATAAAGATCCAATTATAATCGTGAAGCATACAAAAAGTGAGTGCCTTTGGCACAAGTAAATTAGATTTCAAAGACTTAACTAGCTTCGCGTTTTTAAATTCAAATTCTTTAAAAAATAAACAAAAGTCAGCCAAGAGGCTGGTGTCAGGTTCTAATTTTAATATTCTTTTGTTTCTGTATAGTGAGCAGTGGCGCCAGAAATGGCGTAATTAGCCATCAACGGAAAGCACTTTTTGGGGGCATAGCATAATCCGGTAGTGCACTCGGCTCCAGACCGAGTGATCGGGGTTCAAATCCCTGTGCCCCCAAACCTTTTTCTTTCTCTTTCCAAGAGAAAGTAAAAAGCTTTACCAAAAAGAAAGAGAAAAGAACTTTGAAAATAAGCAAATTTGAGTTGGAAAAATGTACGGATTGAAAGAACTTGAAAAAGCAAAGAAAGGAAACATTGTTCCTGTTTACGAAACAATGGATAGCCAACAGGATGAACTTGATTTTTTCAAAAAAATAAGCGATTACGGGAAAAAACCTCACTCAATTCTCCTTGAAAGTGCGGACATTGTTACAAAGTACGGTGAAAAAAGCATTGGGAGCGCAGACCCATGCCTAAACATTATTGGAAAAGGAGATAAATTTGAAATTAATGCATTGAATGAAACCGGAAATAGATTTTTAGCCGCAATAAAAAACGATTTGAAATTTTGCGATTCACTAAAAGTCTCAAAAAACAAGATTTCCGGAATACTGAAAGTAAAAAGAGATTTCATGAGCGAGAATGAAAAGCTTCGCGCAAAAACCCATGCTGACATTCTTAGAATTGTGGCGTTCAAATTAAAGCCTGTTTACAAACCTTTTCCTGTTTTTGCAGGATTGTTTGGAGTAATTGCTTATGACTTCATAGATCAGTTTGAACAGCTTCCAAAAAACAAAAAGGATTTGCTCAAAGAACCGGATTATGAAATGAACTTTTATGAAAATCTTTTTTTGGTTGATCATAAAAAAAAGCAAATCACTTTTGTAGCGAACGCGCTTATTTTCAATGAAGAAGATAAAAAATCTGAAACGGAAAGATGTAAAAAAATCATTGAATTTTACAAAAGCATGCTGACTGCAAAAATCCCTATTGGAAAAAAACCTCAAAAAATTAAACCAAAAATAACCACTGACACAAACAAAAATAAATTTGTAAAAATTGTTTCAGCACTCAAAAAGAACGTGCTTATGGGGGACGTTTTCCAGGTTGTGCCATCGCGCACTGTTTCCTCAACTTATACTGCGGAACCGCTTGACATTTACGCTTCACTTAGAAAGCTGAACCCTTCCCCTTACATGTTTTACTTTCAAAACAGTTCCGGAATTCTCGCAGGTAGCAGTCCTGAAACTTTCATAAAAATTGCCGGTAATGCGGAAAAAAAGATTGAAATCCGGCCGATTGCGGGAACTCGTCCAAGAGGTTTTGTGAACGGAAAGCTTGATGAAAAGCTAGATGCAAAGTATGCGGAAGAACTTTTGAATGATGTGAAAGAAATGGCTGAACACACAATGTTGATTGATTTGGCGCGAAATGATGTTGCACGCGTTTCAAAACCCGGAACGCGGGAATGTGAAAAAAGTTATATGATTGAAAAGTACTCACATGTTCAACACATTGTAAGCAGTGTTACAGGAATACTGAAAAGCGATCTGGATGCATTGTATGCTTATATGGCTTCGATGAATATGGGAACACTTACCGGAGCTCCGAAAGTAGAGGCAATGAAACTCATCAGATTAAATGAAAAAACCAGAAGGGGTTTTTATGGGGGAAGCATTGGCTATCTAACTCCTTCGGGAGAATTTGATTCGGCAATAATCATAAGAAGCATGTCTTTGCAGAAAGGAAAAGCATACACAAGAGCGGGCGCAGGAATTGTTTTTGATTCTGTTCCTGAAAAAGAGTTTGAGGAATCCGAAAGAAAAATGAAAGCGTGTTTGCGTGCAATTGAATTGGCGGAGGGATTCAAATGAAAAAAACGGTTGCAAAAATTTTGTTGGTTGATAATTTTGATTCTTTTACTTATAATTTGGTTGACGAATTTGAAAAACGAAATTGTGAAGTTCGTGTTTACAGAAACAATGTGCCGATGAAAAAATTTGGAGAAATAACCGAAGAATTCAAACCGGATTTAATTGTAATTTCTCCGGGCCCGGGAAATCCTGCGAGCGCAGGAAATATTATTCCAATAATTAAACAGTACTCCGGAAAAATCCCAATTTTTGGAGTTTGTCTTGGAGAACAGGCAATAATAGAGGCGTTTGGAGGAGTTGTCGGAAAGGCAGAGGAAACAATTCACGGAAAGCCCTCAAAAGTAATCCATAACGGAAGTGCATTCTTTGAAGGAATTCCAATTGAATTTGAATGCGGGAGATATCATTCGCTTGCAGGGCAAAGAATTCCAAATGAACTTGGAGTAACTGCTAAAAGCACTTCGGGAATCATTATGGGTGTTTCTCACAAAAAGTTTTTTGTGGAAGGGATTCAGTTTCATCCTGAGAGTATTTTAACTCCACATGGTGGGAAGATGATTGAGAATCTTTTGAAAAAATTGGAGGCGAAAATATGATTAAGGAAATGATTTCAAAAATTGTTGAAGGAAAAAACCTCACAAAAGATGAGGCTAATGAGGTTTTCAATGATATTATGAATGGTCAAGCTACTGATGCGCAAATTGGTTCTTTTTTGACAGCCCTCAGAATGAAAGGAGAAACAATTGATGAAATTCAGGGGGCAGCAGAATCAATGCGAAGCGTTTCCTCGCGCGTAACATATAATGGAAAAGAAAATGTTTTGGATGTTGTCGGAACCGGCGGAGATAAGAAGAAAACTTTCAATATTTCCACTGCTTCGGCAATTGTTGCGGCAGGAACAGGTTGTGTTGTTGCAAAGCACGGAAACAGAAGCGTTTCGAGCCAGAGCGGTTCGGCAGATGTTCTTGAAAGTCTCGGAGTTAATATTGAAACAACTCCTCAAAGAAATTCTGAAATCCTGAATAAAATCGGTTTTGCTTTTTTGTACGCACCAAAGCATCATCTTGCAATGAAATACGCAATTGGCGCACGCAAGGAAATTGGAATCAGAACAATATTCAATATTCTTGGGCCGATTACAAATCCTGCAAGGCCCAATACTTTTCTCCTTGGGGCTTACAATGTTGATCTTGCGGAAAAACTTGCTTTTGTGCTCGCAGGTTTGAAGGCAAAAAAAGCATTTGTTGTTCACGGTTCAGGTTATGATGAGATAACTCTTACAGGAAAAACAATTGTATTTGATGTTGAAAAAGGGAAAGTTGAAAAAATTGAGATTACGCCTGAGAAGTTTGGTTTCAAAAAGTGCAAAGAAAAAGATCTCGAGGTTCATAATCCAACAGAATCATCTGAAATCATAATGAAAATTCTTTCGGGAAAAGAAAAAGGTCCGAAATTGGATGCGGTTCTTCTAAATGCAGGATTTGCGATTTATGCAAATGGTAAAGCAAAAAATCCGAAAGATGGAATAGAACTCGCGCGGAGAAGCATTGAATCAGGAAAAGCAAAGGAAAAACTTGAGCAGCTTATTGCGGAAACAAAAAAAGCGTGATTAAAAATGGGTTTTTTAAAAAAAATCAAAGAGCTGAAGCTTGAGGAAATTGAAAAAAGCAAGAAAAAACTGTCGCTTGAAAAAATAAAAAAAGGTTTGAAAAAGGCAAATCATTCTTTTAGAAAAGTAATTGCCGGAAAAAAGAAAGTTAGTTTAATTGCGGAATTCAAAAAGAGCTCTCCTTCGCGCGGAAAAATAAACAAAAAAGCAAATTTGCCTAAGTTTATGAAACTTTATAGTGAATATGCGGATTGCATTTCAATTCTCACTGAACCACATTATTTTTTAGGAGATGTAAAATTCATTCGAGAGGCAAAAAAGCACACGAAAAAGCCGATTTTGAGAAAGGATTTTATTTTGGATGAATACCAAGTTTTTGAAGCGCGATACTTCGGCGCGGATGCGATTCTTTTGATAGCAAATTTTGTGCCCTTAAAAAAATTGAAAGAACTTGTTCGAACAACCGAATCTTTGGGAATGGATGCACTTGTTGAATGTGATAGTGTTTCGAGTTTGAAAAGTGCGTTGAAAAGCGGTTCGAAAATAATTGGCATCAACAATAGAAATCTTGATTCTCTAAAAGAGGATTTTGGCACAACTGAAAAGCTTTTGCAAAAAATTTCCTCTCGAAAAAGGAAAAAATTAATTATTGTTTCCGAATCCGCGATCAATTCCAGAGTGCAAGTTGATTTTCTTAAGGGGAAAGTGGACGCAGTTTTGGTTGGAACCTCAATAATGAGCGCTTCTATTCCAAGAGTTAAGCTGAAGGAACTGAGCGGAAAAACTCTTGTAAAAATCTGCGGAATTACAAATATTCAAGATGCAAAAAATGCGGTTAAAGCAGGGGCAGATGTTATTGGATTGAATTTTTACAAAAAAAGTCCAAGATATGTTACTCTTGAAACTGCAAAAAAAATTGCGGATAGTGTTAGGGGGAAAGTTTTGATTGCAGGAGTTTTTGTGAATGCGCAAAAAAGCATTGTTAAAGGAATTATAAAAAAAGTAGGACTTAATTTTGTGCAGTTTTCCGGAAACGAAAATCCAAAAAATATCAGCGGCTTTGATGTTCCAGTTATCAAGGCAATTCACATTAAAAACAAAAAAAGTATTTTAATTGCAAAAAATTTTAAAGTGGAAAACATAATGGTTGATTCTTTTGTGAAAGGAGAATTTGGCGGAACCGGAAAAATGATTGATAAAAAGTTTTTGGGTGCAAAAAAATTGAATGGAAAGAACCTTATTTTTTCCGGCGGACTTAATTCGAAAAATGTCGGAAGAATAATCAAGGAATTTGCTCCTGCGATGGTTGATGTTGCTTCGGGTGTTGAAAAATCGCCCGGCAGGAAAAGCTTTTCTAAAGTAAAATCATTTATTAGAGCTGTTGCGGAGGCGGATGCATGAAGGGTTATTTTGGTGAATTTGGGGGACAATTCATGCCTGAAACACTCATGCCTGCGGTTTCGGAATTGGAAAAAGCGTTCAATAAATACAAAAATGACAAAAAATTCAACAAAGAATATACAGATCTTCTTAGGGAATTTGTCGGAAGACCGACTCCAATTACTTTTGCAAAAAATTTGAGCAAAGAATTTGGGTGTAAAATTTATTTGAAGCGCGAAGACCTCGCTCATACAGGAGCCCATAAAATCAATAATGCTCTTGGACAGGCATTGCTTGCAAAGCACATGGGGAAAAAGAGAATTATAGCTGAAACCGGAGCAGGCCAACATGGAGTTGCAACCGCAATTGCGTGCGCAATGCTCGGTCTTAAATGTGAAGTTTATATGGGGGAAGTTGATATTGAAAGACAAAAACCAAATGTGTTCAGAATGAAGCTTGCAGGGGCCAAAGTTATTCCTGTTTCAAGCGGTTCGAAAACTCTTAAAGATGCGATTAATGAGGCTCTTCGTGATTGGACTGCGAACGTTAACGACACGCATTATCTCCTTGGATCTGCTTTAGGCCCGCATCCATATCCTTCAATAGTTGCTCATTTCCAAACTGTTATTGGAAAGGAAGCGAGAAGACAGATTCTTGCAAAAGAAAAAAGGCTTCCAAAAGCGATAATTGCATGCGTCGGCGGCGGATCAAATGCAATAGGAATTTTCAATGGTTTTAGAAATGATAAAAAAGTTGAATTGATCGGAGTTGAGGCAGGGGGTTTGGGAATTAAAGGCGGAAAGCATGCTGCGAGATTTGCCGATCCAAAAATCGGAAGAAAGGGAGTTCTGCATGGAACCCTAACTTATGTGCTCCAAGATAAAGATGGGCAGATTTACAATACGCATTCCGTTTCCGCGGGACTTGATTATTCTGCAATAGGCCCTGAGCATGCTTTTTTGCGAAAAATCAAAAGAGCAAAGTACACTTATGCAACTGACAAAGAAGCTTTGAGCGCATTCAAAATGCTTTCTGAAAAAGAAGGAATCATTCCCGCACTTGAAAGCTCGCACGCAGTTGCATACGCAATTAAGTATGCAAAAAAATGCAAAAAGGATGATATTGTACTTGTGAATGTTTCCGGACGCGGAGATAAAGATCTTGAAACCGCCGCAAAAGCATTGGGGGAGAAATTATGAGCCTTTACAAAAAAATGTTTGAGCAATTGAAAAAGAAAAATGAAAAGGCGTTCATTCCTTTTGTTGTTCTTGGAGATCCTGATTTTAAAACAAGCGAAAAAATTTTGGATGTTCTTGTACAAAAGGCAGATGCATTGGAACTTGGTTTTCCGTTCAGCGATCCGATTGCGGATGGAAAAAGAATCCAAGCGGCAGATGAACGTTCTTTGAAAAGCGGAACAACTCCGGAAAAGTGCTTTTCGCTCATAAAAAATATTCGTAAAAAAAACAAAAATATCCCAATTGGACTGCTTTTGTATTACAATCTTGTATTTTCAAATGGAACAGAAAGTTTTTTGAGAAAAGCAAAAGCTGTAGGGGTTAATGGAATTCTTGTTGCGGACATGCCAATAGAAGAGGCTTCTGAGTTCAATTCTATTTGCAAAAAAATTGGTTTGGACCAGATTTTTATTGTTGCGCCAACAACCGATGGAAAGAGAATGAAAAAAATTGCTTCAAAGGCAAGCGGGTTTGTTTACACAGTTGGAATTTTAGGGGTTACAGGAGAGAGAAAAAGCGTTGCAACAGATACGCTCAATCTTATTAGGCGCATTAAGAAAAATTCAAAAATTCCTGTTTGTGTTGGCTTTGGAATTTCAACTCCCGAACATGTGAGAAAAATTATAAAAGAAGGAGCCGATGGAGCAATTGTGGGCTCTGCGGTTGAAGCGATTATAGAAAAGAACCTCAAAAACAGGAAGAAAATGCTCAAAGAACTGCTTTTTTTCGTTTCTAAAATGAAAGGGGCAACGCTCAATGCTAAGGGAAATTAAACCGGTTAAAGAACTGGATGCTGTGTTTACCGCACCTCCTTCAAAGGCGCACACTCTAAGGGGGTTGTTCATTGCTTCGCTTGCAAACGGAAAAAGCATTATCAAAAATGCGCTGAATGCTGATGATCAGAAAACTGCTGCAAATTGTTTGAACGCACTCGGAGCGGAAATAAAGTTTGATGAAAAAGATTTTTTAGTTAAAGGAACTAATGGAAAACCTGTTTCTTCAGGAAACGTTTTTGCAAAGGATTCAGGAGTAACTGCGAGATTTTTAATTCCGCTTGCGGGTTTGGCTGAAGGAAACACTTTCATTGACGGTTCCGTAAGATTGCGCGAGCGTCCAATTGGAGATTTATTAAATGCGCTTGAAAAAACAGGTTTTAAGTACGAATCCTCCGGAAAAAAACTCCCAATCACTGTCATGGGTGGATCTTTCGAAGGAGGAATCACTTCAATAAAAGGTTCTGCAAGCTCACAGTTTTTGAGCGCGCTTTTGCTAAGCGCACCTTGCACAAAAAAAGGAATTAATATTTCCATTGAAGGGAAACTTCTCTCAAAACCGTATATTGATGTAACGCTTGAGTGCATGCAAGTTTTTGGCGTGAAAGTAACAAATGTAGATTATAAAGAATTTTCAGTAAGGCCGCAAAAATATTCTCCGCAGGATTTTTTGGTTGAAGGGGATTACAGTTCGGCTTCATATTTTTTTGCCGCAGCGGCAATTACGGGCGGAAAAGTGCGGGTTGATAATCTTAACCCGAATTCAAAACAAGGGGACAAATTTTTTTTAAATTGCCTTGAAAAAATGGGTTGCAAAGTTTTTTTTGGAAAAAATTTTGTAAAGGTTTTTGGAGGGAAATTAAAAGGCATCACAATTGATATGGGAAATTATCCGGATATTGTTCCCACACTTGCAGTTGTTGCGGCTTTTGCAAAAGGAAAAACAATCATTACAAATGTTTCCCATTTGGCGCTAAAGGAAAGCAACAGACTTGAATCAACTGCTGCGGAATTGCAAAAATGCGGAATTAAAGTGAATGCTTCGTCAGATTCACTTGAGATTATAGGTGGAAAATCCCATGGAGGAGAAATTGATTCGCACAACGATCATAGAATTGCAATGAGCTTCTCAATAATGGGTTTGGCGGTTCCGGGAATTAAAATAAAAGATTTTGAAGTTGTGGGAAAGAGCTTTGAAAATTTTTATGCGGAGCTTGAAAAAGCATATGTTGCAAAGCCTGAGAGGATTGTTTTGATCGGTTTTAGAGGAACGGGAAAAACATCTATCGGGAAAAAACTCGCAAAACGCCTTAACATGGATTTTTTTGATTCTGATAAGGAGATCGTGAAAAAAACAGGAAAAACAATTTCGGGAATTTTTGCTGAAAAAGGAGAAAAAGGCTTTCGGGAACTCGAGAAACATACAATCTCTAGGTTAGCAAAATCAAAGAATGCCTGTATTGCATGTGGCGGCGGCGCAATTTTGCTTGAAGAGAACGTTGAAAACCTTAAAAAGAATGCAATTGTAATACTCCTTGAATGCGATGCAAAAACCATTTTTGGGAGGATAAGACATAACAAAAACAGACCGGCGTTGACAAAAAAACAAGGTTTTGATGAGATTTTGCACTTGCTTGATGAGCGCAAGGAAAAGTATGAAAGTGCGATGGATTTGAAAGTTAACACTTCAAAAAAAACAATTAATGAATGTGTGCAGGACATAATTGATGCATTGGATGGCAAGGAGCTTATATGAAAGTGAAAGTTAATCTGAAAAATAAAATCAATGAAAGCTATGAGATTTTGATAGAGCACGGGCTTTCAAAAAGGCTTGCTTCGCAGATAGTCAAGGATAATTTTGGAAACGCTTATTGCATAATTTCGGATTCGAATGTGGCAAAGTTTTTCGGCAAAAAATTGTTGAAACAGTTTCGTGCAAAAAAAGCAAAGGCAGAATTATTGTCCTTTTCCCCCGGTGAAAAAAACAAGAATTTAAGAACAGTTGAAATGCTTCTTGAAAAAATGCTTGAACGTGAATTTGACAGAAAAGCATGCGTGATTGCGCTCGGCGGAGGCATAAGCGGGGATGTTGCCGGTTTTGTGGCCTCGATTTACTTGCGCGGCGTGAGTTATGTCCATATTCCCACTACGCTTTTGGCGATGGTTGATTCAAGTGTCGGAGGAAAAACGGGAGTTGACCTTTCACACGGAAAAAATAGCGCCGGAACTTTTTGTCAACCGAAGAAAGTTTATATTTGCCCTGAATTTTTGGATTCACTTAGCAGAAAGGAACTTTCTAACGGTCTCAGTGAGGTTGTAAAGCACTCTGTGATCGGTGATAAAAAGTTTTTTGTTTTTCTTGAAAAAAATATTGAAAAAATTTTGAAAAAGGACAAAAAGCTTCTTTCTAAAATTATTGAATTGAACTGCAAACAAAAAGCCCGCATTGTTGAAAAAGATGAAAAAGAAGGGAATTATAGGAGAGTTGTAAATTATGGACACACGATTGGACATGCAATTGAAATTCTTGGAAATTATAAGGAGTTCGGACATGGGGAAGCCATTAGCATTGGAATGGTTGTTGAAGCGCAAATGTCAAAGGAACTGGGCTTTTTGAAACAAAATGATGTTGAAAAAATAAGAAATCTTCTTGAAAGAACAGGTCTGCCGGTGAAAGTTCCGCGCGAAAAAAAAATTTCATTTAAAAAAATTCTTGCTGCGACAAAAAAGGATAAAAAAAGGGTTTCTGGAAAAACGTATTATTCGCTTCCGACAAAAATCGGCGCAATGTACTCAAAAAAAAGCTTTTACGGGTTAGCAATAAGTGATTCTGATGTATTGAAAGCATTGAGGAAGTGCTTATGATAGCGGTTTCAATTGCGTCAAAAAATATTCCCCTTGCACTGGAGGACATTAAAACCGCAAATGAAGAGGCGGACATTATAGAGCTTCGACTTGATTTTTTCAGCACGTTAAGTGAAAAAGATTTGGAGCACTTAGTGAAAGCATGCAGAAAACCGGTTATCTGCACTTGCCGGCGCATGGAAGAAGGGGGATTATTCAAGGAATCCGAATCAAAGAGAATTGCCGTTTTGAAAAAGGCAATAAAACTTGGTGTTGAGTACATTGATTTGGAATTTGAAACAAAAAAAGTGAACAAAGAAAAAATTTTTGAGTATTTGAAAAAGCACAAAAAAACAAAAGTAATTCTTTCAAAACATTTTTTTGGAAACACACCGCTTTTTGAGGATTTGAAAAAGTTGATGGAAAAAATGGGCAAAGAAAAGCACGATGTTTTGAAAATTGTTACGAAAGCAAACACGGATGATGATCCAAGAATTATTTTTTCGCTTTTGCGGGAAGCAAAAAGAAAAGGGATCAGAATAATCGCGTTCTGCATGGGTCGCATTGGTCGCGATTCAAGGATTCTTTCAATGCCTCTTGGAAGCTTTTTGACTTTTGCCTCGCTCGAAAAAGGAAAAGAAAGTGCCGAGGGGCAGATTCCTATTAAGGAAATGAAAAAAATTTACGCCGGCCTGAGGGTGATGTTTTAATGCCTAAAAAACGAGGAGATCCGCACAGAACTGTCAACAAAGGAGTACACCCAAGAAATGCTCAACTTGAATTCAGAAACGGTTCTGTTCAATCCATAGAAGGATTAATGAAATTTTATCTTCGCAGTGAACAAAAGGCAGATAGTGGCAGAGAAAATCGCAGAACGGCAATTGGAGCGGATATTTTAAAAAGCCTGACTGGTTTTGAAAGCCGATTTGACACAAACCCTCAGCACCAATTTATCATTAAAGAGATAAAAATCGCATTAGAAAACAATGACACCGTAAAGCTACAGGATTTGTTGGAAAGGCACACATGTAATTTGAAGATCCAACCTGAGGAGTGAAAAAATGGCTGAACAAAAAATGCAAGTTTTTGCAATAGTTGGAAAACCCGCAAAACATTCGCTTTC
>DASRUN010000049.1:0-6525 GCA_035655435.1 archaeon
GGTTGAAATGGTTTCTTCCCCCAACTGCACAACAGTTGCGGGAAGAAAAATACTGGAAAGCAGTGAATTCAAAAAAATAATCGAAGACACTGTTACTGCAGCACGGAAGCGCAGCGCGGAGTTGGGAAAATAAAATTCAAAAGAATCGTGGTGAAAATCGGAACCAACGCCCTTATGCAAAATGACAAGATAAACAAGGCAATAATTATGAGCCTTGCAACTGAACTTTCTCAAGCGGTAAAAAAAGGAACTGAGGTCATCCTGGTTACAAGCGGCGCCATTGGTTTTGGAATAGAAAAAATGAAAAAAAGGTTTCCAAAGGACACCGAAACAAGACAGGCAATGGCTGCAATAGGGCAAAATCTTTTGATGCACGAGTATGAAAAAGCATTCAAGAAACACGGGCAGGTCATAGCACAAGTGCTTTTGACTCCGGGAGTTTTTACAAACCATGGTGCACTCTCAAACCTTGATTCAACTCTTGGAAAACTGTTTGAAATGAAAGTCATCCCGATAATAAACGAGAATGACGTGATTGCGATTGATGCACTTTCAGAGGAAAAACCATTTTCAGACAATGACGGACTGGCAGCAGTAATGGCAATAAATTTCCAGGCAAATCTCATGATTCTTCTCACGGATGTGGATGGCTTCTTCACTGAAAACCCGAAAGAAAACCACAGAGCTGAAAAGATAAGAAACCTCAGGGAACTAATTTCAAAAGGAATGGTGCACGGGCAAAAATCAAAATACGGACTCGGTGGAGTAAAATCAAAAATTTTGGCGGTGCAGAAAGTGATTGAGCATGGTGTAAGCGTTGCGGTGTGCAAAGCGCGCAAGGGTGCAGTAATGGATGTGCTCACCAACAATGGTTCGGGATCGTTCTTCGAGGCGAGTAAATGACGGAGGCAATGGAAAAGGCAAGCAATGCAAAAAAAGCTTTCCTAAAAATGAGCACTTCAGCTGAAAAGCAGAGGAACAAAACACTTACAGAAATAATTGTGAATATGAAAAAAAATAAGGCAAAAATTGTTGAAGCAAATTCCAAGGATGTTGCGGAAGCCAAGGCAAATGCATTGCCGCAGCAGTTGGTGAAACGGCTTGAGCTTTCAAAGGAAAAGTTCGATGATATACTCCACGAAGTCAAAGGAGTGGCCAAACAGGAAAACCCGCTTGGAAAAACAATTTCAAAAACCCTATTGGACAAAGGACTTGAGCTTGAACAGGTGACAACGCCTATAGGAGTGGTGTGTGCGATTTTCGAGGCAAGACCAGATGCACTTGTACAAATAAGTTCATTGTCAATCAAAACAGGGAACTCGGTAATACTAAAAGGGGGTAACGAAGCAAATAACACAAACAAAGCATTGATTGAATGCATTCAGGCTGCGCTGGAAGAAGCACGATTACCAAAGGAAGCAGTGCAGGCCATAGAGTCAAGGGAAGCAGTGCATGAGCTTCTAAAAATGAACGAATTTATTGACTTAATAATTCCTCGCGGGAGCAGCAAGTTCGTCAAATTCATTCAAGAGAATTCCTGCATCCCGGTTTTAGGACACTCTGAAGGAATTTGCCACGAGTATGTAGATGAAAAAGCGGATTTGAAAAAAGCAGTGAAGATTGCTATTGATGCGAAGTGCCAATATCCTGCTGTTTGCAATGCAATGGAAACCCTTTTGGTGCACGAAAAAATTGCCGAAAAATTCCTGAAAGCCTATGCAAAAAACCTTGCCGGGAAAGTTGAGCTGCGTGCAGATGAAAAGGCGCTTGCAATTCTCGAAAAATTCGGTTTTGATGCAAAAAAAGCGTCTGAATCTGACTGGACAACGGAGTACAATGATTTGATACTCTCAATCAAAACCGTGAAAAATGTGGATGAGGCAATTAACCACATCAATACTTTCGGATCGAAACACACCGATGGAATCATTACTGAAAATTCCAAAACCGCGCAAAAATTTTTGCAGGCTATTGATTCCGCGGGGGTCTATTGGAATGCTTCAACAAGGTTTGCAGATGGTTACCGTTACGGAAAGGGTGCAGAGGTAGGAATTTCAACCGGAAAAATACATGCACGTGGGCCGAGCGGTGTTGAAGCGCTACTGAGCTACAAATACATCCTGAAAGGAAAAGGTCACATAGTTGCAGATTATTCCGGAACAAAAGCGAGAAAGTTTTTGCACAAAAAAATAAAGTGATTATCCATGCTCAAAAAAGGAAAATATTTGCATTACAAAGGAAAAGAATACGAACTTATCGGAGTTGCTTTGGATGAGAAAACACATGAAGAATTAGTTGTGTATCGCGCGCTTTATGGGGAAAACCAATTGTGGGTTAGGCCTTTGAAAATTTTTACGGAAACGGTTGAATTTGATGGAAAAGAAGTTCCGCGGTTCAAATATGTTGGAAATCAGTGAGGCAGAACGCCTTTGGAATGTTTTACAACCAAATCCGAATCAAGGAAAATTTTAACTCCGATTTCCTTCAAACGTTCGCAGAAAACCTGGTCTTCGGTTACTAAAGAACCGTCTTGGAGAGGTCGTAAATCAAAAGGCCTTGGCTTGAATTTTTCAAACAATTTTCTTGCAAAATCCATTCTGAATGCACAAAAACCAAAGCCGACAGCATCAACTTCGATCAAACCTTTCAAATCCTCATTTCGTAACCAGGAATATTTTTCTCCGTTCTGTTTGTACGCAACAGGAAGAATTCCCTTGTCTGTTGGATTGTAGTAAACTCCTGAAACAAAACCTTTCCCGGAATCCAAATGCTCAATGAGTTTTTTCACTTGTTCGAAAGTAAAAACAATGTCATTGTCAATCCACACAATGTAATCAATCAAAAAATTCGGAGTTGATTCTTCCAATTGAAAAGCACGCCTAAGTAGCTCGTTTCTGTTTTCAAAAATCATTGGAGAGGCAACGGTAAGAACCGCTGTATTGTACTGGTGCATCAAAGAACCTATATTATTGGCAAAGGATTTGAAAAACGCGAATTCCACGTATCTTCCTGATGGAATGCATATTACAATGTTTTTTTTCTGATTCATTAATCATTTGCAGAAAGAAAGGCTTTTATTGCGTATTCTCTGATTGAAAATTAGTCTTCTTCCTCTTTGCCTTTTGCTCTATCTTTATCTCGTTGAGTTCGAAACCTATGATCTTGATCTATCCCAGACATCTCTTTGAAACCTTTAAATATATGATGCAAAACTTTTAGTGGCATGACCTATACTCGGAATTTCCCATATTTAACCTTTCCCAAAAAAATGCTAGGTTTTTAAATAAAACCACCTAGAAATAGTGCTTATGGACAGTGAATGTCTTCACAACAAATACTAATTCTGTTAAATTAACTAAATACCAAAATATCTTTTTTCGTGGCGGCGGTAGTACAGTGGTTAGTATCAGGGGTTGTGGTCCCCTGGGCCCGGGTTCGATTCCCGGCCGCGGCCTCTCGCAAACCCGCGAGAGTTGGGTGTGCACTTACAGTAGCACTTGCCCTTCGGGCTTTGGCTCGCAAAACTCGCTTAGGGTGTTGCAATGAAATTCCAAACAGTTCGCGGAATGAGGGATTTTCTCCCGGAACAAATGAAGAAGAAACAATTCATTGAGGATTTTATAAGAAAAATTTTTGAAAGTTATGGGTATGAGCCGCTTCAAACTCCGATAGTGGAGGAATTTGGGCTTCTTAGTGCGAAAGGTTCCGGCGGAGAAGCGGTAAAAGATGAAATTTATTATTTCAAGGATAAGAGCGAAAGAGAATTAGGTTTACGATACGATCTAACTGTTCCGCTTGGAAGAATTGCCGCTTCAAACCCGCTTGGAAGACCGTTCAAGCGCTATTGTATTGGACAGGTTTATCGTTATGACAGACCGCAGGCAAAAAGATACAGAGAATTTACACAAGCAGATGCTGACATTGTTGGAACGAAAACAATCGAAGCTGATTTTGAATGTGTCCAAATTGCAATTGATGTTATGCGAGGTTTGGGTTTTGAATTTGAAATAAAAGTTAATAATAGAAAAATTCTCGAAGAACTTGGATTGAAAATGGAAATAAAAGAAGAACAAATCAAGGAAGCATTCAGGCTCATTGATAAGATGGATAAAATCGGATTGAAGGAAGTGGAAAAGGAGTTTAAGGAGAAAAAAATAAATGCACGAATTTTAGGACAGATCGAGGCGAATTCTTTTGAACAGGTTAAAGATTATCTTTCCCAAAGCGAATCTTTAGTAGAATTAGAAAAGGTTTTGGAATTGTGTAAAGAAAATAATTACAAAGAAGTTGGTTTTGATCTCGGCCTCGCGCGCGGATTGGAATATTATACAGGAATTGTTTTCGAGGTTAAAATTCAGAACGGCCCCTCAGTTGCGGCGGGTGGACGCTATGATAGGTTGATTGAATTGTACGGAGGACAACCTTCTCCCGCTGTGGGAATCAGTTTTGGAGTGGATAGATTGTATGATTATCTTGAGGGAACGCTTGTTGTTGGTTCTAACACTGATGTTTTTGTTATTCCGATAGGAGAAAAGGCTGTTTCTGCGGCTTTTAATATTGCCTCGAAGATCAGGAAAACCGGTTTGGGTGTTGAGGTTGATTTGATGCAGCGCAACATCAAAAAGAATTTTGAGTACGCGAACAAAAAAGGAATAGGGTTTGTAATTGTTATTGGAGAAAATGAATTGAAAGTTAAAAAATTCAAGTTGAAAGATATGGGTTCCGGAAAGGAGAAGGAGTTTTCGTTTGAAAATTCTTTTGAAGCGGGGGCTTTTGTGAAAAGGCTTGAGTGAATACACATGACGATAAAGGTCTGGGGAGAACCTAGCTCAAAGCTCAAATTTCGGTTTTTTAATTGTTTGTAAAATAAGTACTTGAGAGTATTGATAGTATGATGAAATACTTTGCAGTTTTTGCGTGCATTGCGCTGAGTTTTTTTTTATTCGGATGTATTTCTGAAGGAAGCAACTTAGAGTCCAACGAGAAAGCCGGCCTTGATTGCACGGATTTTTTGGAAGAATGCAAAGAATTCAATTCAGCGGATTTCAACGGAACAACACTGATTTCTGATGAAAGCAATTTCATTGACAAGCCGTTTACAAAGGAAGAATTTTCCGTTGAAAAGATGAATTTTGTTTTGGAGCAACCATGGGAATTGGAATTTCTTCCCGATGATTCAATGCTTATCTCGCAAAGGATACCGCCAAAAATAATTTTAATCAAAAATAATACACCTGTAATCATTTACGAACCTAACGCTCCGCCAGAGCTTTTCCCTGGCTTTCTCGGAATTACATCGGATCCGGAATTTTCCAATAATAATTACATTTATGTTTACTCGTACATACTTGACGATAACCCTGCATTTTCCGAAAAAAAAATACGTGAAAAAATAGTCATTGGAAAGGTATCAAGATTTACACTTAAAAATAATTCATTATCAAATGAAGTGATTTTAATTGAAAATATACCGGGATCAATTCAGCACACCGGAGGAAGAATAAAATTCGGACCGGACGGAATGCTTTACGTAACTACAGGAGATGCGGATAGCGGGTCAATAGCTCAGGACATTGGTTCTTTGGGCGGAAAAATATTGAGAATAAACAAGGACGGTTCGATTCCTTTGGACAATCCTTTTGTGAATAGTCCTGTTTACTCTTTCGGCCATAGAAATCCACAAGGATTGGCATGGGATGATACTGGAAGACTGTTTGAGAGCGAGCACGGCCCTAATAGATTTGACGAAATCAATTTTATAGAATCTGGAAAAAACTATGGGTGGCCTATTTACCATTGCGATGAAAAACAAAGTTCAGGAAATGAAATTCTTTTTGAGAAACCAGTAGTATGCAGAAAAACTTGGACAATGGCTCCCTCAGGAATGGTGTTTGTAAATGATCCTGAAAGCATTTGGTACGGCAGCCTTTTTGTGGGCGCACTGAGGGGAAAACATCTTGCGAGATTTAATTTTGAGGGAAACAGGAATACGTTAGATGAGGTGTTTTTCGCGGATAAGGAAAAAATAGTAATTAATGAGAATTTTCACAAACAATTCAGAGAATTCGTGATCCAGGGAAAAAAAGGCGAGGTAATGGCTCTTATTGACATAGGAATTCAAACCGGCATCGGTAGGAGAATAAGAACCGTGACATACCACAAAGGCGTACTGTACTTATTAGGGGACTTTTATGGCCTGTTAAAAATAACCCCTAAAGACTGACCTTGTTTTTTAATTGTTTGCCAAAAAAGAATCTTAAGTATTGCCCGAGTAGCTCCAGCCAGCTAGAGCGCGACATTGGTATCTCAAAAAGCCAATAATGTCGAGGTCGCGGGTGCAAATCCCGCCTCGGGCTTTTTTGGAAAATCCTTAAGTTTTTTATTTTGAACTACGGTGGGCTAAAGCCCACCGAGTCCTTTTCAGCTGAACTGTAGCAGGGTTGTCTGTGGATTTGATGGCGCTTCTTTTTTTGTCCAATGTTTTTGTTGGGCTTCTGTAACGTACTTGTACATTGCTTCGCTGGT
>DASRUN010000050.1:0-17804 GCA_035655435.1 archaeon
AACTTAAATCCATTACAGGAGACAACGAACCAGGATGGGATGGGCAAGAAAGAGCCAAATTTGCGGCAACGGGGGAAGCATTAAACATGGTACTTGAAATAATTAGGACACAAATACAAGAGGAAATAGGCGTTGGAGAAGGACCTGGTGGAAGTCTTGACAAAAAACGTTTTGAAGAATGTATAGATGGAACCTGCGGAGCAACCACTTATAACACAGAAGAAATAATTATCAAGGTGTGGAAAAATGAGTAAAGGAATTTTATTCAGCATTGATGCTATACTTGCGATCGGCCTAATAGTCACAATGTTCTCCGCAACGGTATTGCTCACCAATAATGTTTCAAATTTGGGAGCACAACAATCTTTATTGCACGGAAGCGCGTCAGATGAAGCTTACAATTCATATCTCACTAATGACGGAAGTACGGATGATGTTGTGAATTCAGAAACGGAAAATGCAACATGCTACCAAATATACGATTACCAACCAAATGAAACTATTGTTGAAAAGGTGAAAAAATGCGCACAATTGGAGTAAAAGGATCAATAGCAGTTATAACCGCGGGCGCGGTAATGCTCCTTCTATTACTAACCATTACCTCAATGAAAAATGCGAACGATAATGGAACTGCAATGATCAATATGGTCTCTGCAAAAGAAACCGCATTCAAAGCAGAAAATCTTCTTAGAATTCTTGACAAATCAGTATCGAAGGCAATAATTGATACAACAAGTCCAAGCAATTGCAATCCAGGTTCGGTAACAGAAGAAAGTATTCAAACAAAATTTGCAAATGCTGTGGGTGGAAGGAATGATGATGTAGGAATTGGTTTTAACGACCTGAACAGTAAACTCATGAACTGCACAGCAGTAGTTAAAGCGGGAAGCCTTCGAATCAACGGAAATCAACTTGACATAAACGGAACAATGAGTTGTACAACAACAATTGGAGAAACCACTATAACGGATGAGAGAAGTTTTAGGTTTAGCAAAGAAATACGTACAAATGCAATTGATAGTTCTTGTGAAGTATATGATACTGTTTCAGAATGTATGGAACAACCAAGCGTTAACTGTCCTTGAATAATTTGAAAAAAAACCAATATATTTAAATATGTGTTTTCACATATTTTTAATGTGATTAAATGGGAAATATGACTCTCGCAATTCCTGATCCGCTCCAAAAAAAGATTTCAAAACGCACGGAAATAAGATGGAGCGCAGTTGCACGGCATGCATTTGAGCGGAAGCTCAATGAACTTGAAGCAACAGAAAAACTGCTGTCCGAAAGCGAGTTGACCGAAGAAGACGCCGAAAAAATAGGCGAACACATAAAAGAACAGATAAGAAAGCGTTTTGAAAAAAGGTTTGCCTGATGAAACTTATTGTCGACACAAACAGGATAATTGCGGCACTGATCAAGGACTCTTATTCAAGAAAAATACTGCTGTCCGAAAAATTTGAATTCTGCACCCTGCATTTCGGCATTTCAGAAACCAAAAAATATGAAAAATACATGCTAAAGAAAACAAAACTCAGCGAGAAAGAATTTGTCGGGCTGATGAACCTGATTTTTTCAAAATTCCAAATATTCGATGAAAATGAAATTTCACCTGACAATTACAAGAATGCCATGGACATAATGGGCAGCATAGACAAAAATGATGTCCCCTTCATTGCGCTTGCACTTCAAATAGAAAACGACGGCATCTGGTCAGATGACAAGCACTTTTTGAAACAGAAAAAAATAAAAATTTGGCCGACAAAACTATTGGTTCAAAAATTATAAACTGCATACGAGAAACTGATTTCAACATCTATTCCGGAACAATTTTGAAACAATTTTCTGCGAACCGGAACCATACTGCAAAGCTTTTTTTGGTTTTGAAACAATCGAATCAGGAATATTGTAAAGGGAAGCTAGTTTTCTTATCGGGTGCTTTCTGAGAGCATCGTTTTTGGCTAAAATTTTTTCTTTTGCAGGAAATGCCATTGCTTCTTTAACAAACGGAGCAAGCATTAGAGGAAGCCTTAATTCAAGCGCTTGCGAGGAAAGGATAATGTCATCGCGGTAAAAGTTTCGTTCAGGCATTCTCTCTAAAGAAAACCAAATTTCTTTTTCAACCGCGGAATAATTTTTCCCCCCCAAAATTTTTGTATAATTTGTATAACCGCAAAACAATTCATCGCTTCCTTGACCGGAAAAAACAACCTTGAAACCATTTTCCTTAATTTTTTTTGCACACGCCAATTCCGGAACGGCGATCGCGATCTGCATCGAATCAAAAAAACCCAAAATCTTTTCACACTCCAAAGCAAGAGAATGGATTTTTTCTTCTGAGAGAATAATTTTTTCAAGAGGAAGATTCAATTCCTTGGCGGCTTTTTCTGCCTCAATAATATCATGACTATCTTTTGTTCCGGCAACGAACAATTTTGCATTCTTTACTTTTTCGGAAACCGCTTTCGCAACAAGAGAAGAATCCACTCCCCCGCTGAAAAGAACTGCTGCTTTCTCCAAACCATTTGTCTGCAACTCAATTGTTTCATCGAAAGAATCTTTCAAAAATTGAATGGAATGCTTTCTTGGAACGGTTTTTTTGAAATCCTTCAAATCAAAAATCTTTTTCACTGAAAAACTCTTTTGCGAAACTTCAAGCAAAAAACCGGGCTTCAAAGAAATTGGAGAAAGGATTCCGATTTTTTTCAATGCATTGGGTTCTGAAGCAAATGCAAACAAACTTTTGTTTTCACCGAACCAAAGAGGTTTTGTTCCAATAGGATCGCGGAATGCATACAATTTATTTTTGAACATAAAAGCAATTGCATATTCTCCAACTGA
Source organism: archaeon (assembly GCA_035655435.1). GTDB lineage: Archaea > Iainarchaeota > Iainarchaeia > Iainarchaeales > Iainarchaeaceae > UBA493. Next base: position 2,845 of record DASRUN010000050.1, read on the forward strand.
TTTTTTCACAAAATTTTTTAGCGAAGAAGGAACAGAATTTTTTTTGAGTTCTTTTGAAAAAAAATCCGCAACAAACTCGGAATCGGATTTATACGCGTTTCCGAAGTCTACATAATTGTATATTTCACCGTTCAAAACAATTGAGACGTTTGCTTTTGAAACAGGCTGCTGTAAATAACCGGTTGTAGAAAGAAGGCAATGACCCAAATAAACGGAACTCGTTGGAAAAGAAAGTCCTTTGAGAGAAACAGAAGTTTCAAGGGAATCAATTGTTTTAATTCCAAAAGCTTCAGGACCGCGATGCGCTAATAAGGAAAAGAGTTCACGAACTTCATTGGAAATGTCTTCATTGTTTTTGGAATAAACCCCAATAATAGAACACATAGAAGATTCTGCAGGCGAAAGCAATAAATAAGAAATCAGCAAAAACATTATATTTTCAGGTTAACGCCATCTATCTTTTTGTTAGCCATTCTTGCAGGTCGCATTTTTCAATTTTGACTCCGTCTATTATGCCAGTCTCTTTTTTTCCTTCGCACAAAATTGTTGCTTTGGTTATTTTGTTTTTTTTACAGAATTCAACTAATCCGTCTGTTTCTCTTTTTGGCGGAGTTTCAGAATAGCAAACGTTTATTGGCTCGATTTTTGTTTTTTGTTTTGCTATAAAGTCGACTTCCTTTGAGTTCTTCCAGTAGAATGTTTCGAAACCTCTGCGCTTTAACTCTATTGCAACAGCGGCTTCAGCCAAGTGCCCTTTATCTTCGGTAAAGGATTTTGAAGCATATTGTTGCATTCCTAAATCAAAGGCATAAATCTTTCTTGACCTAGTTAAAGAGTCGGCCATCGAATAAGAAAAAAACGGCACTTGAAAAACCAGAAAAGCCGATTCCAGATAATCTATGAATTGCCTGCTTGTGTCATAAGACAGTCCAAGCGCAACCCTGATTTTTTTCAAACTGATTTGTTTTCCAGAGTTAGTCAGCAAATAAAATGCGAGATTTCTTAGGGCTGCGGAATCCCTTATATCATACCTTGTAATTATGTCTTTTATGAGAGCAAGCTCGAAATAGGATTCCAAAAGCTTTTCCTTTTTTTCGGGATTCAGAGCGACTTCCGGGTATCCGCCTGTTTTAAGGTAATCTTCAAATCCTTTTTTTGTTATTCTGCGGAATTCGCTGAAAGAAAATGGAAGAATTTGAAAGCCGATTCCTCTTCCACCCAACGCGGTTGCAAATTCGCCGCTCAAAAGTTTTGCGGAAGAACCTGTAACAATAATCTGGCATTTTCTTGTGTCAACAGCCACTCTAACCCATTTTTCCCAGCCGGTAATCAATTGCATTTCATCAAAAACAACAGTGTCCTTTGCCCCCAAATCAGCCGAAAACCTATCCAACAAATCAATATTCAACAAGCCGATTAATGCCGGGTCTTCAAGATTCACATACCTTGTTATAGTGCGCGCCGACATTTTTTTCAAAAGCCTTCTTGCAACAACGGATTTTCCCGAGCGCCTTGGCCCATATAAAAAAACAACATTCTTGTTGCTTAAAAAAGGCAGAATTTCGTCTTCAATATCCCTTTTAAAGGTCTTTTCTTTGAACACCCATTTTTGAAGCAATTCCTCTAAATCTCTTGAAAGCACGAAAGATAATAACAATACAAACAATTTAAATGGTTACGCTATAACGTAACCCTATTTAAATGCTCAAAAAAGGAATTTAGAGTCGAATATCAATCTACGGCATAATAATATTCGCCTTTCGCCTTCTGTTTCTGATCCATTTGAGAACCCAATTTATTTGCACGGGGGCGACCCGTACTTTCATCTCTGCGAAATGAAATTCCCATATCCTTTAGGAACAGGTTCATCCCATCGTGCATAGAAACAGCATTTCCGGCGTTTCCCTTCACACCGGGAACACCATCGAAAATCATTAAACGATCCGAAACATAATCCTGGAACAGAAGATCGTGATCAACAACCATTGCAATTTTATCCTTAGAATCAACAACACTTCTTATAGCGTCTGCCATTTTGAGGCGATCTTCAATATCAACAAATGCGGTGGGTTCATCAAGCAAAATCAAATCAGTATTGCTTCTTGAAAGCGCAACACCCACAGCAACCTTTTGCAATTCTCCGCCGCTCAATTCATCCAAGCGATGATTTTCCAATTCAGAAATGAACAATCTGCGATCCACTTCCTGCTTGAACAAAGCCTTGTCAATGTCCTGTGAAGAAATAAAATCAGAAACAAGAACTCCTTCCTCAGGTTTGAGGTATTGGGGTTTGTAGGAAACCTTAAAAGAAAAATCAATTTTTCCGGAATCCGGTTTTTCGGCTCCGGCTAAAATTTTCACAAAAGTTGTTTTTCCAATAGCATTCGGACCCATTATTCCCAAAACCTCTGCTTCCCTCAAATCCCCTCCTTTAATGCTAAGAGAAAAATTCTTGTAACTTTTTTCTAGAGCAGGATATTCTGCAATTATGTTCTTATTCCTAAAATCAGAACTGGGTTTTACTTCAAATTTTAATTCCTTTCTCCTAAAGCGCACATTCTCGGATTTTGCAAAACCATCCAAAAATTCATTGATACCATTTTTCACACTCTTAGTTGTTGAAACAATTCCATAAGCTGATTTTTTTCCATAAAGCATGTGAACAGTATCACTCAAATAATCTAGAACGGCAAGATCGTGCTCTATTACAACAATGCTTTTGTTTTCTTCCGCAAGCGTTCTAATTAAAGCGGCGGCATTCAAACGCTCTTTCACATCCAAATAAGTTGTGGGTTCATCAAACGCATAAAAATCCGCATCCTTCAAAATCGCGGCCGCAATAGCAACTCTTTGTAGTTCTCCACCGCTTAAATCCTGCAGGGTTCTATCCTGAATTTTATCGATATTCAACGCACGAATAACTTCCTTGATTTTTTTTCTTGAATCAACCCCTTTCAAAAGTTCTCCCACTTTTCCCTTGAAAGCTTTCGGAATCTCGGTAATGTTTTGCGGCTTGTAGGAAACTTTTACGGAAGAATTTTTTATGGAAGTAAAATAGGCCTGTAATTCTTTTCCCTTGAAAAAATCAATTACCTTTGAATAATCCGCCTTTGAATTAAAATCCCCTAAATTAGGAACAAGCTGACCGGAAAGAATTTTCAAAATAGTTGATTTTCCAATTCCGTTCTGTCCAATGATGCCGGTTATTTCGCCTTTCTTCACAAGAGGAAGTCTGTATACGCGGAAAGAGTTTTGACCAAAACGCTGAACCGGGGGTTCTTTTAATTCCTCGACCAAATTTTCAATGTAAATGCAATCTGTGGGACATTTTATCACGCAAATATTACATCCAATACAAAGCTCTTCGCTTATTATCGGGCGGTTGGTTTCTTCATCCAATGTAATGCAGTCCTTTCCCGCACGATTGACGGGACAGACGTTTCCACACACATACGAACACCCATCTCCATTGATGCAGCGATCGGCTTCTAAAACGGCAACTCTAACCATAACTACATCAACTGTCCTGCCGAAGGCGGACGCGTACCCAACAGCCGCAACTGTTGAACAGCTACTCTAACCATGTAATAAACACACCCCCGACGTATTAAAAATGATTTACGAGCACAAGAGAAATATGAATATTCTCAAAGTGGACAGGAGAAACAGCTTTTTCGAGATTGTGCCGGATAACTTTGATGACCTCTGGCACCTTGAAAAATTGATTGAAAAAGGCGATCTTGTTAGCGGCAGCTCGGAAAGAAAAATCAAGGGAAAACATGAGGGAGATAAAGCGGTAAAAGAAAAAATTTTTGTTGAATTAGAGGTTGAGAAAACCGAATTCCACGAAGCAACAAACCAACTTAGAATACTTGGATTGGTTACACAAGCAAAACCAATAGAGCTTGTAGAGCTTAGAAGCCATCACGCACTCGAAGCTCAGATCGGGGAAAAAATAAAAGTGCAAAAAAAAGAATTGAAAAATTATCAAATCGAAAGACTTGAACGCGCAAAAAAAGCAAGCGGCAGAGAAAAATTACTCATAATTGTAATGGATGATGAACAAGCCGATCTTGCATTTTTGAAGGATACGGGATTGGATGTAAAAGCAAAACTAAATGCGAAAAAACAAGGGAAAATGTTTGAAAGCAAAGAAAAAGAAAAACCATACTTCGAAGAACTATTGAAAACAATCACGGATATGAACGCAGAAAAAATTGTAATAGCCGGCCCGGGATTTGAAAAACAGAATTTTGAAAAATATTTGAAAAACAAAAACACTAAAATAAAACCGAGCTTTGAAGCAACAAACTCCGTGGGAATAACAGGATTGAACGAACTTGTGAAAAGCGGAAAAATAGACAAACTAATTGAAGGATACCATTCCGCGGAAGAATCAAAAGCGGTTGAAAAAATCCTCGAAGGAATTTCATCCGGATTAAGCGCAATAGGATTTGAGGAAACAAAAAAAGCCGCACAACAAGGGGCAGTAGAAAAGCTTGTAGTGTTGGAAAAAATGCTTTCCGAAAAAAGAAGCGAAACAGAGGAAATAATAGACCAGGCAGAACAGCTGAAAGCGAAAACAATTTTCGTGAACTCGAAAAGCGATGCCGGACAAAAACTTGAAGGATTAGGCGGAATAAGCGCGGTGCTAAGATACAGCCTTGGTTATTCTAATACGAAAAAAAATAAGTGAATTATTTCATCTTATACTCAAACCACTCGACTTTTTTATTTTGAACAAGATCTTTGATGTTCTTCTGCTTTGCTGAAAGTTGGGAAGAAGCGGTTTTGAATTCGGCAAAAATAATTTTATCTTCATCAAAAACAATTCCATCAATAGGAGTTCCAATGAAACGAAAGTTTTCCGAATTGAAAGGAAAATCCTTTGTAAAAGGAATGAATTGTTCGGTTAATTTTCCGTATTTTACACTTTGCGAAGATTTTTGAAATTTTAATTCATCAAAATTTTGCTCCAAAATTTTCATTCTGGAAATCAGGAAAAACACAACCAAAAGCAAAATGATTGCAATTGCAAGAACCGCAATGAAAAGAAAATCTATCATGCAAAGAATTGGAGAAAGAGAAATTTAATTGTATGTGAAGCCGTTTTTACACTTTTTCTTTTGGCCAAGCTTTTCTTTTTCTTGTTAAAGAAAAAGAAAAGGTTGCTAGTAATACTTGGTTCCTTCGCCGGTTAGGATTACAATCTGAAAGTTAACCTTTTTTTCCTTCAAAGCTGCAAGAACAGCCATGTGCTCCTTTCCCGAACCGCTGATAAGAGAAATTACAACATCCTTATCCGGAATTTTTCCCTTAATCTCATCCTTAATAATCTCAAACCCGGCGCGGTTGTTCACAAGAATCCAATCGCATTCCTTTGAAGGAGCAAAATTTTCCTTCCCCCACTCATTCGAAATAAGGAGCATTTTATCCCATTGTTCTTCCGCAATAAGCCGGGCAACATGTCCCCAAGTTCCTTTTCCAATGCCAAGAACAGCCACAAGTGTCTTACCCATTCAAAAAACCCCAATCCAAAAAGAAGCCATTATACTATATAATATGTATAATATATTTAATAAATTAAAGGAAAAACCCCAAAAAAAGCATTAAGTTAGGCTGTTTTTCGCATTAGCATATTTTTCCAGAAATTCCTCCCCTTTGCCCCCTAGGGAATAAACTTCTTTCTGAATGTTAAAGGCCTTTTTCACCAATTTAGCGGATTCGAGAGCGCTAACAGCCAAGCGCACATCAAGCTCCTCGACATTTGAAGCACTTTGCGCCAATTCCACAATGGTTTTGGGTTCCTGTGCAATAGTCCTCAAAAAACGCATCATAACCCCGGATTTGGAAATACTATAACACTCCGGGTATTTCTGAAGAAAAGAGACAAATTCATCCTGGGAATTCATAACAAACCAAGTTTAGTACACAATCAGCCAATAAAAACCTTTTCAAACCCAACATGGAACAGATGAACCAAAAAATAAGGCAATACTCCAGGCTTATTGTAAAAGCTGTTCGCGAAGACAAAATAACAAACAGAAAAGAACTCAACAAATACAAACTGCGAATTGGCAAACAATTGGGTTTCCAAGAAATCCCCTCAAATCCGGATATTTTATCCCACGCAAAAAACGCCAATGAAAAAATAAATAAAATGCTCTCAATCAAACCGCTTAGAACACTTTCAGGGGTTGCGCCCATAGCAATAATGACAAAACCAATCAGCTGCCCGCACGGAACATGCATTTACTGTCCCGGAGGACCTAAAAGCTTTTTCGGAAACGTTCCACAAAGCTACACCGGAAATGAACCCGCAACAATGCGCGCAATAAACAATGATTACGATTCTTATTTGCAAACAATGAACAGGCTCTCACAATACTATTCAACCGCCCACTTTCCCGAAAAACTCGAGCTCATAATAATGGGGGGAACATTCCCCAGCTTTCCGGAAACATATCAAAATGAATTCATCTCCGGGGCATTCCAGGCGGCAAATGATTTTTCTGAAATGTTTTTCGTAAAACAAAAATTTGATGCGAACAAATTCAACAACTTCTTTCACACTGAAAGAAAAGAATTCTCCCCAAAAATAAAGGAAATATTTTTGAAAAAGAAAAAAAATGTAAATGTGCAAAGAGAACATTCTCGAAATGAAACCGCAAAAACAAGAATTGTAACAATGTGCATTGAAACAAAACCGGATTGGAGCAAGGAAACACACATAAACAAAATGCTCGAACTCGGAACAACAAGAGTGGAATTAGGAGCACAATCAATTTACAATGAGGTTCTCCAATACACAAATCGCGGTCATACAATAGATGATACAATTGAAGCAACACGCTTGCTGAAAGATTCGGGATTGAAAGTAACCTATCACATGATGCCCGGCCAGCCGAAAAGCAACAAAGAGAAAGATATTGCAATGTTCAAAGAACTATTTGAAAATCCCGATTATAGGCCGGATGGGCTCAAAATATATCCGTGCATGGTGATGCCGGGAACAGCGCTGGCAAAACTCTTTGAAAACGGAAAATTCACGCCATTAACAACGGAAGAGGCTGCGGAAATAATTGCGGAAGCAAACAAATACTTTCCCGAATACTGCAGAGTGCACAGAGTGCAAAGGGACATTCCGGTAAAACTTGCTCTTGGAGGAATAGACAAAAATAATCTGAGGCAGATAGCGGAAGGAAAAATGCTGGAAAAAGGAATAAATGTAAGAGGAATTAGAGAACGCGAATCGGGAATCAACTCAGGAAAAGGAATAAATGTTGATTATTCCAATATTGAGATTAAGGAATTACATTATGAGGCAAGCAAGGGAAAAGAGGTTTTTATTTCAATAGAAGACAACACAAACGATCTCATCATGGGATTCTGTCGCTTGCGAATGCCGCACAAACCATTCAGAAAAGAATTTGATGAAACCTCCGCGTGCATAAGAGAATTACATGTTTTTGGGTCACAAGTCGGATTGGGGGAACACAAAAATGAAAGCTCACAGCACAAAGGTTATGGAAAACAATTAATGGAAACCGCAGAACAAATAGCCGTGAAAAAATTCGGCGCAAAAAAAATGCTTGTAATAAGCGGAGTTGGAGCAAGAGAATACTATTCCAAAAAACTTGGATATGCAAGAAATAATGCGTACATGGAAAAAAAGATTTGAAAAAATAATTTTGAATTCGAAAAATGCAAAGATTCCAAATTTAAAAATCTTTGAAAAAATTATACAAGCTCTAATTCTACCGTGAAAATTTTAACTAATTTATTAATTTGCCAAAACTAAACCGAAAAAAGAATCAAACATTTGGAAAGGAAGCAGTGAAAAAGTGAAAAACGGGAAACCCCCAAAAGCGGAAGAAAATTTTCCCTTCAGCGTGGGCAGGACATTCAATTCGGAAGAAAAGCTCTTCACAACCAAACCGGAATTAACGGATTTTGCCTGAAAAGAAAAATCCTTTTTCCCGTAAATCTGAGGAACAACAACCAAATCGGATTCGGGAACCTCATTCGGCTTTACAACCAATGTACGCTCTGAAAACCATGAAACAGGAAGAGTGGATGAAACAACAACGGGATAAGAGGCAATGGAAGAATTTGTCAAAACAACTTTGTAAGGAATTTCGCTTCCAACAACCGAAAGTGATTCGGGGGAAATCCTTGTAAAGCTTACATCCAAAAGATTCTGCTTCACAACAACCCGAACATTAATCGATTCCCTGAAAGCCGGTTGCAAATCATTTGAAAAAAGAACATTCAAATTATAAAAATTCGGAGAAGCATTTTCGGGAACTTTTATCGAAACAATAAGGGAAGTGTCGGTAATGTCGGTTGAAACAATGCTCCAACCGTTTGGAAGCGAGGTTTTGTCAACGGAAACATTATTCCATTCAAAACCATAACCTGAATTATCGCTGAAAATCAAATCAAAAACCTGGTTAGGTTCAATAAAACCGGCTTGAATAGAAGCATCATCGCTTAAAACGGCCTTTACAGGCGAAAGAAGCTCGATATTGGCAAAAGCTGATTGCGAAACCAAAACAAGCAAACAAAAAACTAAAAACAATCTTTTGAACATTACAAAAGTAATAAAGGAAAGTTAAAAAAACACTGCGGAAAAAACACCTATAAAAGGCTTTTCCCACGGCATTTCTAGCATGGAAGAGGCAAAAAAACGCTTTTTAATGATAAAAGCAAGGCACAAGGAAACTTACGAACAGGCGCTAAACCAGGGAAAAGTCGATATTCAGATGCAAAAACTCTGTAGCTTTGTCGCGGAAACAAAAAAATATTATACCTCAAGCTGTTGCAGCGGAAGAATAGTGCTCCTAGAAAAAAAAAGCGACAAAAAAATAGACTCTTATTTTCACAGAAAATGGCACAGAACAATAACCAAAAAGGAGCTCTTAGAAGGGTTCAACGAAAAAGTGGAAGGGGATTTATGGTTCAAAGTGGATTCATTTATACTCCACATTGGAACTGATTCAATTGAAAACGCGCAAAAAATAATTATGACAATGAAAGAGGCGGGAGTAAAAAGAGGCGGAATAATTCTAGCGGAAAAAGGAAAAGTCATCCTTGAAATAATCGGAACTGATTCAATGAGCTTTCCGGTAAAAAAGAAAGGCAAAAAAATGTTTGAAAACAAATACCTAGAAAAAATTCTCGGAGAAGCAAACAAAATACTCGAAAGGAATTACACAAGGCTTGAAAAACTGGAAAACAAATTCGAAAAAAATCTTGAATAAAAAAATCCCAAAAAAAATAGACCAGAAAATGTGGAAAAATAAATTCTGAATGAATTGAATGCACAAAAAACTTTTCTATGGGCTGTTATCCGAAAGAACTTTTTCCAAAAGGGTTTCAGGATCATAATAATAATGTTGGATCACTATTTCAACCTCAGGCTGTGCATGAATCCCGTTCTTTGACATCCAATCCAAAATCTTTTTCCGAACCTGAATCTCACGCTCAACCTCTTTTTTGGTTTTCAGGGTTTTTCCGGCAATATCCTCAATAACACGCATAGGAGTATCAGTGCGCTTAATCGTGTCAGTGGCCCGATCCCACTCAAAAATATTGCTCAACAAAGCCTGGCGCTCCATCGAACTAACTTCCGTAACAGAAAGAACGCGCCTCTCAACACCTTTTCCTTTCACATAAATCCTATACTGCACAATAATGAGATTCAAAAGAGGAATAAGCGCTTCCGGAACACCCATAGGTTCTGCCTTCAAACGCAAGAGCATTTCCTTCGCGGAATTGCTATGTAACGTTCCCATAGAACCCTTGTGGCCGGTGTCCATTGCAACAAAAAGAGTTTCGGTTTCCTTTCCCCTAACTTCTCCCACAATCAAACGATCGGGGCGCATTCTCATCGCATTCTTGAGCAAATCATCCATTGTAACCTCTATCTGGTTCTTCATCTTCGGCCGCGATTCCATTTGCACCCAATTTTCTCTACCCCCAAGCTTCAACTCCATTGTATCCTCAATAGAAATAATTCTCTCAGGATACTTTATGAAAGCGGCAAGCGCATTCAAAGTAGTTGTTTTACCCGAACCCGAACCTCCCGTAACAATAATATTCATTGGCTCAACACCCATGCCCTCAACCATTACCCACAAAAAAGCGGCAAGATCCGAACTCAAAGTATTACTCGCAATCAAATCAATAATGCTCATAGGAACAATGGTAAACTTCCTTATTGTGAGGCTTGGACCGAAAGGCGTAACAAAAGAAAAAGTTGCATTAGCACGATTGCCATCGGGAAGGCGCGCATCCAAAAGAGGATGATCGGCATCAAACTCTTTTCCAACAGTATGCGCAATCCTATGCAAAAGCTTGTCCAAATCACGCTCATCCTCAAAATTAATGTTTGTTTTACAGTGCCCATAACGCTTGTGGAAAACAAAAACATTGATCTTATAACCGTTGATCATGATCTCCTCAAGGCTCTCATCAAAAACTAAAGCTGATAATTTCCCGTAACCGATTGAATTGCTCAAAATTGATTCCGCAAGCACGGAATGATTTTTCACGCTTGGAATAAACTCCTTCAACAACGCGATCAAAGAAAATTTCAAAGTGTTAAAATCGTCCAGTGAAATCAAATACTCCAATGCATCATTGTAAGTTATAGGCTTGATCACACGCTCACGGAAACCGTCAATAAATTTTTTTGAAAACAATTTGTTAAGCTGTGATTGAACTTCATCAAAACTCCACTTCCCCAAAATAAGATTTGTAAGAGAATCCTTGATGATTTTTTCCTCCTCATTAAAATCGGGTTCGACAACATCATAAAAGAAAAAAGGAAAACCCTCGAAAATTTGTATCTTGTCATAAGACTCGATCTTGTTGCCCTTCTTCTCCTCAAACTTAAAAGCCATTCAAACACCGGAAATAGGTATTTATAGTACGCATAATTACTATATAAAAGATGAAGAACAAACACAACAGCATGCAGGAAACGCTTGCAACTGCTATTAGAAAAATTACTCCGAGCGAAGACGAAAAAAAGAAACAGGAAAAAATAGCACAGGAAATAATGCAAAAAATAATGAAAATTTCCGGAAAACATGAACACGCAGAACTTGTGGGAAGCAATGCAAGAAATACACATTTGAAAGGCGATCATGATCTGGATATTTTTGTATTTTACCCAAAAAATACGCAGAGAAATGAGTTCGAACAGGAAGGACTTCGCATTGGAAAACTTGTTTTCCGGGGAAAAAAATGGGAAAAAGCATACTCTGAACACCCATACATTCGCGGAACTTACAATGGATTTGATGTCGAAATAGTTCCAGCATATAATATACAAAATGCATCCGAAATGCAGAGCGCGGTTGATAGAACAACATTTCACAATCAGTACTTACTTGGAAAGCTTGGAGAAAAACAAAAAAGCGAAGTTAGGTTATTGAAACAATTTTTGAAAGGAATAAAAGTTTACGGAGCGGACTTGAAAGCTTCCGGAGTTCCGGGATATGTGACGGAGCTATTAATACTGAATTATGGGTCATTTGAGGAAACACTGAAAGCGATTTCCAATTGGAAAGAACGGGAAATAATTGATCTGGAAAAACAAACGCAAAAAATCGAAGCCGAGAAAAAATTTTCCAACCCACTCATAATAATTGATCCGGTTGATGCGAATAGGAATGTTGCGGCTGCACTTTCTATAACACAGTACGCGCGCATGATAGCGGCTGCACGGGCGTTTTTGAAAAAACCATCATTGAAATTCTTTTTCGGCGCGAAAATAAAAATCATGCCTCTTTCGGGCGCAAAAAAACTGGTTGAAAAAGAAGGATTAATTACAATAGAAATCGGTTATCCAAAAAAAGAACTTTCCGATGTTCTTTGGGGGCAAATCAGGAGCGTTACGAAAAAAATTGTTTCATCACTCGAACAAAAAAACTTTTCTGTTCTACGAAGCGAAGCATGGAGCGATGATGAAAAACAAATAATCATAGTTGTTGATCTGGAAGCGAATAAGTTGGAAAAAATAATGAAAAGAACAGGACCGCATGTTTCAAACGCAGAACATTCCGAAGCATTTTTGAAAGCGCACAAAAACGCTCTTTCAGGACCGCGCATTGAGAAAGGAAAATGGGTTGTTGAAATAGAAAGAAAACACTGGAAAGCAACAGAATACTTGAAAGAAGTTTTCAAAGAACTTCGAAAAACTGAGAAAGGCGGAATGAAAAAAGCGCTGAACAAAAAAGCGAAAATTCTTAGTGATGCGGAAGTAATTTCAAAATACAAAAAAGACGCAAAATTCAAAGAATGGTTTTCTTCTTATTTGAAAGGGAAAGAGGAGTTTGAGGAATATTAGGTGAAATTTTTGCGACCGCCAAGATTTAAGTTCTTTGAAAGAGGGTTTGGAATTAGAAATAAAATCGCTGCCCTAACAACATTTATTGATCAAAGAAGATTAGATGGAACTAGAACAAAAACAATGGATAGGTTACTTAAAAGATCAAGAAATTTACTCCAAAGACTAATTGTAGAGCCGGGAAAGGATAGTGGAAAGAAATTTCATGCTCGCGATAGAAAAAGATCTGGAAAAGGCCCACACTATACTTTAGAAACAATAGAAAAAGAAAGAGCAGAATTGGAGAAAAAATAAAGCGAGCCCGGAGGGATTCGAACCCCCGACCTCTCCGTTGCCTCTAATTTTTCCGAAAAAAAGAAAAAATAGCCGAAGCGGAGTGCTCTATCCTGGCTGAGCCACGGGCCCTTTGTTAATAATGTGGTTGACAAACAATTTAAAGCCGAAATCAACCTTTTTAAAGCTATCCAAATAGAGAATACTAGATGAAAACCTGTATTACAACAAACAAGATTGTTACTGATAATTTCGTGGAATTCAAGTGCCCGGGATGCGGATATAGAATAGTGCGCAGCCTGGAAGCAAGAACACGATCACTTGAATACAAATGCCCGGACTGCGGATTTACAGGACCGTGAGCTGATTCTAATGCCCAGCAAATCATTCATCATTTACAAGGTTACTCCGAAGGACATGGAAAAAATCGGCGAAACCGAAAAAGAGGTTAGAACCATCAAAAGTGGGATAGTAAAAGATGTCAAAAGAGATCCAATAGGATATGGAATAGAACTCCTAAAAGTAGGGGTTATTGTTGATGAAAAAGTAGAGGGCGCAATGGAAAAGGTAACCAAAGAGCTAGAATCGCTTAAATCAGTCGAAGAAGTCGAACAAATAGGAATGACCCTTCTCTAAGTGTTTTAACACTTTTCAAAGCTAATTCTTTAGAATGATCAAACTCCTTAAACTCGAGAACTGGAAAACCCATTACAAAACAGAATTAGAATTCTCAAAAGGAACTAATGTAATAGTGGGGAAAATGGGCGCGGGTAAGAGTAGCCTCATGGACGCAATTTCGTTCGCACTCTATGGAACGTTTCCATCACTCGCGGCGCGCAAAGTTTCGCTCGAAGAAACAATAATGAACAAACCCACAAAACAAGAACAAAGCACAATAACACTTGAATTTGATTACAATGGGAAAGAATACTCCGTTGAGAGAATTGTAAAAAGAAAAGGCATTAATGAAGCTTCACTCAAAGAAAATGGAAAAACAATTGCAGGACCGCAAACCACACAAGTGACAAAAAAAATAGAGGAAATACTCGAAGCAAATTATGATTTATTCTCGCGCGCAATCTACTCAGAACAAAACCAAGTGGATTTTTTTCTTAAACTAAACCCATCACAAAGAAAAGAAAAATTCGACGAACTATTGGGTTTGGATAAATACGAAAAAGTCAGGACGAATTCTGTAACACTGAAGAATAGGCTCAAAAAAATAACTGAAGATAGAAAAAAGTTTTTGGAAGAACAAAAAACAAAAACAAACGGAAAAGAACTCGAAGAATACGAAACCAAAACAACTGAAAAACAAAAACAAATAAGCGAAACAAAAAATGAACTAGCACAAACCGAAAAAGAACACCACGAAAAAGAAACGGAGCTCAAGCAACTCGAGAGCAGCGAAAAAGAATATAGATTCTTGAAAGAACTTGAAATAAAAACAAAAGCAAAAAAAGAAACGCTTTCAGATGAAATAAAAAAAATCAGGGAAAAACTCAAAACCAAAGAGGATTCCGGGAAAAAATTAGAAGAATACAGAAACTCAAAGAAAGAAACAGTATATGGAATAGAAAGCACGGAAAAAATGCTCAAAGACAACGAAAAAGTTGCAAATAATATAAGAGAAGAATTGGCGGTTTACAGAAACCAATTGGAAACAAGCGAGGAAAGCAGCAAAAACACCAAAAAACTGGATGTTGAATGCCCAATATGCAAAAGGCCGCTGAGCAAACATGATAAAGATAATTTACAAAAAGAACTCAGAGAAGAAGCAGAAAAACTGGAAAAACAAATTAAAGAACTGGAAAAAACAGTAAAAGAACATGAAAAAGAAACGAAAAAAGAAGAGGAAAAAATAATCGCGCTGAAGGAAAAACTTGAAGGTTTGGATGACAAAATAAGGGAACACGAAAAAGCATTCGAACTTGAAAAAGAAGCAAATGCAAAAGAAAAACAATTACAAGAACTGGAAAAAGAAGCGGAAAAACTGGAAAAAAATGTTCAGGAAAACAAATTCGAAGAAAAAGAGCTCAAAGAAAAAAGAGAAGCATTCTACAAAATCAGGGAAAAAAATACACGATTAAAAATTGAAATAAAAAATTCGGAAGAACTGCTACGCGAATATGAAGAGGCAATAAAAAGAATAAAAAAAGCACAGGAACAAATAAAAGAATTGGAAATACAAGTAAAAGAAAATGAAAAAACAGTAGAAAAACTCGCGATCTTCACAAGCGCGCTCCAATCAACACAAGCAGATCTCAGGCATACAATGATAGAGACAATAAACGAGGCAATGGAAGAAATCTGGCCGCGAATCTACACA
>DASRUN010000051.1:0-18440 GCA_035655435.1 archaeon
CTTCTGAAGCCTCAAACTGAAGGAAGTCATTTCCTTTACATCCCTTGCAAAAGCCTTCAACGCAAGATCGTGCTGGCCGGTAACAACCAAACACAATTGTATCTCAGGATACTCCAAAAGATTATTCATCAATTCTTCCGAGTCAACGCTCTTGTCCTTTCGCGAAACAAAAATCCACGCAACCTGTGAAAGCCCAAGCATTCTGTAATCAAGCCGATAAGAATAGCCCTGAATAACATTGTTCTGCTCAAGCTTCTTCAATTTGTAGCGGATTGTCTGCGTACTAACCCTCAAAGCTTTCGAGGACCTGTCGCCAATTGGAAGATCCATTCCTTCACGCGAATAATACTCCAAAACCCGCTTTTCCAAATCACTCAAAACCATACAATACAATATGCAATATTACGTTATTTAACTATTTTCAAAAAAATGCACAATTTTCAGCAAAAAAACTGTTATTTTTTCAAAAAAGTTTTTTTTAGTTGTTTTGATTGTTAATAGGATTAGAAAAGGCGGAAACTCATGAACAGAAAGTTGATCACTGCAGCGGGAATTATAGGATCTGTGTTAAGCGCACTGAGCTGGCTTTCAATGAACGGAAGCATGCTTGATTTTATCATAGTGGCATTGGCAATACTGCTAATAGTTGAAGTGAGAATACAGCCGAAAACGACAAAATTCACACACGCATAGACAAGTGCACGATTCGCGAAAAACAAGAACAATTTAAAGCAAAGCCACCGGAGGGACTTGAACCCTCAACCTGTCGATTACGAATCGACTGCACCACCATTGTGCTACGGTGGCAAATGCCTTTTTTCGACTAAAAAGAACTGTTTCCGAGTGGTTTTAATTCTTTTGTTTTAATAAATCTCTCAATGCCCAAAGACGATTTCTCCGAAAAACTGACAACATACTTACATGACAAGGGGTTTGTATACGGGCCGGAACCGGAGATTTACGGCGGAATAGCAGGATTCTATGCTTATGGACCATTAGGAAAAAGGCTCAAAAATAACGTTGAACAAGTGATCAGGAAAACATTCAACTCAAACGGCTTCTTTGAAATAGAATATCCAATAATAACACCAAAAGAAGTGTGGAAAGCATCCGGACATTTAGATGGTTTTAATGATCCGGTAATTCTAACCGAAGATGGAAAAGAATCATTCCGCGCGGATAAACTAATAGAAGAACAAACCGGAGTACAAGCAGATCACTTTTCCGATGAAAAACTTTTACAAACAATAAAAGAAAAAAACATCAAAGCGCCGAACGGAAAAAAATTTGCAATGAAAATAGAAAGATACTCACTCATGATGCGCACAACAATAGGAAAAGACATTGAAGCATACAACAGACCGGAAACCGCAACAACAACTTATTTGCCATTCAAAAATTACATGAATTTTTTCCGCGATAAATTGCCTTTTGGAGTATTCCAAATAGGAAAAGCATTCAGAAACGAAATAAGTCCAAGACAGCATCTTCTTCGAAGCAGAGAGTTCACACAAGCGGAATCACAAACATTTTTGTTTCCGGAAATGAAAACAGAATGGCCGCGCTTCGAAAACGTGAAAAAAGAAAAACTCCCAATCTGGACGGAAGAAATGCAAAAAAAAGAAAAAAAACCGGAAGAAATTTCATTGGAAGAATGCATGAAGAAAAAAATACTCAAAAACCAGGCATATGCATGGCACCTTTACATGAGCTACAAAATGTTCCTTGAATTCGGAATACCAAAAGAAAAAATAAGAATGAGACAACACCATTCCGATGAAAAGGCATTCTATTCAGATGATACATGGGATCTTGAAGTTCAATTGCGAAGCTTTGGATGGGTTGAAATGTGCGGAATAAGCGACAGAACAAATTATGATTTAACACAACACTCAAAATTCAGCAAAGAAAAGCTTGTCGCACGAACCCTTGAAGGAAAAGAGGAAACACCTCATGTTATAGAAATAGCATTCGGAGTTGACAGGCCGTTCTTTTCAATACTTGATGCGGCATATGATGAGAGAGAAGATGAAAAAAGAACGCTCCTAAAATTAGCGCCGAAAATCGCGCCAATACAATTGGGTGTGTTTCCATTAGTAAAAAAAGATGGCCTCGCGGAAAAAGCAATGGAAATATACGCTGAACTCGAAAAAAAGTTTTTGTGTGTTTATGATGAAAGCGGAAGCATTGGAAGGCGCTACTCAAGGCAGGATGCAAACGGCACCCCTTACTGCATTACAATTGATTATGATACAATGCAAAAAAATATAGTTACTTTGCGCGAAAGAGATTCAATGAAACAGGAAACAATTAAAATAAGCGAACTCGGAAAAAGATTGGAGGAGAAAATAAATGAACAAAATTGAAGAGCTAAGGAAAAAACTAATACAATCCGCCAAACACAAAATACAGGAAAAATACGAGGGAAAAGAAACCCACATAATCAAAGCGGTGAATTTATTGGAAGACCTTGACATGTCAAGCAACCTCCTCGCCGAACAATTAAGGGAATGGTACTCAACATATTTTCCGGAATTGAACGAATTTGTTCAAGATGATTCAAAATATGCGGAATTAGTACACACTCTTGGAGAAAGAAAAAGCTTCCACGAAAAAGATGTGAACAAAATCATTGGAGATTCTGATAATGCAAAAAATATTTCCGCAAAAAGCCGGAATTCAATGGGGTCTAACATAGCGGAAGAAGATCTCGCGGAAATCAAAACACTTGCACTGAACTGCAGCAACCTCAAAAAAGAAAGAGAATACTTGGCAGAATATGTTGAAAAAAACATGAGCAAAGAACTTCCGAATTTTACCGAAATCGCCGGACCAATAATCGGCGCTAAAATACTTGCAAAAGCGGGTTCGAAAAAAAGATTGGCATTCATGCCGGCATCCACAATACAACTTATAGGTGCGGAGAAAGCTCTTTTCATGCACATAAAATCAGGAGTGAAAGGACCGAAATACGGTTACTTGTTCCAGCATCCGCTTGTGAAAACCGCTTCAAGGGACAATAAAGGAAAACTCGCCAGAAGCATTGCGGGAAAACTCGCAATCGCGGCAAAAAAAGATTATTTTGGAAACAAAACCAGTGCAAACGAAATGAAACAGGAATTAAAAGAAAGAAGCGAAGCACTTGAAAAAGCAAAACCAAAAGAAAAAGTGCGCGAACAAATTCCTGAACAAAAATTTGAACGCAAAAATTATGAAACACCAAGTTGGAAAAGGGAAAGACCACAAAGAGTGGAGCGAAGAGGATTTGAAAACTTTTCGGAAAGAGACACACGAAGCAGACCGCAAATGGGAGAAAGAAAACCATGGCAAAAATTCGGGGATAAAAAAGATGATTTTAGAAGAGACCCTGATCACAGTACAGGGAGAAACTCCGGAGATCGTATGGCTGAAAGAAGCTCAGGCGGATTTAGAAAAAGATTTGATGATAGAGCAGATTTTCCAAGAAAAAGAGATGCAGGAGTAAGCGCGTATGGTGCAAACAAATTCGGAGACAAGAAAAAAGAATTCACTCCAAGAAGCGGAAACCGCGATGAACCCTGGAAACAAAACAAATTCAAACCTGGATACAAACCAGGAAGCGGCAAACCGCACGGAAAACCGGGGTTTGGAAAATTCGCGAAAAAAAAGTTTGATAAAAAAAGGTAAAGAGATATTCAATGCCGGATCCAAAACAAATTATGGAAGGAGTATTTGAAATAAACGGACATATTGCAACACAAAATCTTCTCCCGGGAAAAAAGGTTTATGGGGAAGACCTTGTTCAACTCAATGGAAAAGAATACAGATCATGGAATCCTAATAGGAGTAAAGTTGGCGCGGCAATAAAAAAAGGCCTAAAGGAATTGCACATCGGAAAAGGCAGCACACTACTTTATCTTGGCGCGGCGGAAGGAACAACAATTTCACATTTAAGCGATATTGTGAAAGAAGATGGAGCTATTTTTGGAGTCGATATAAGCGCACGGAGCATGAGGAAATTTGTTTATTTGTGCGAACAACGACCTAATTTGATTCCAATACTTGGAGATGCAAACCAACCAATGAGCTACAAAGAACAAATCTCGGGATTTCATGCAGATGCTCTTTTCCAGGATGTTTCACAAAAAAATCAGGCGGAAATATTTTTGAAAAATGCTCGCGCATACTTGAAACCGCAAGGATATGGGTTTCTTAGTGTGAAAGCGCGCTCAATTGATTCAAAGGAAAGTGCATCAAAAATCGTGGAAACTGAAGAAAAAAAACTCTTAAAAGAATTCGAAATACTCAATGTAATCAATCTTGAACCTTTTGAAAAAGAACACGCAATGATATACTGCCGGAGAAAATGAAAGTGAAAACAACTTCCTTTGCACAAGGGCACGTAACAGGATTTTTCAAAATTTATCCGAATGGTTCCACCGGGGCAGGATTTAATATTGAAAAAGCAATGAAAACAAATGTAATTGTGGAAAAAAATGCAAAAAATTCAGTTCAAATTCTCATAAATGGAAAAAAAGAAAACGCAATAACATCAAAAATTGTTGTAAGAAAAATTCTCGCGAAAACAAAACAGAAATACAAAATCAAAATTTGGCACGAAACAAAATTTCCAATAGGTTATGGTTTGGGTTTGAGCGGAGCAGGAGCGCTATCTCTTTCGAAAGCATTGAACAAAGCGCTTCAACTTAAATTGGAAAAAAAAGAAGTGGTGAAAATTGCAGCGGAAGCTGATATTGAAGCAGGAACAGGATTAGGGGATGTAATAGCGGAACAGTTTTCTGGAGTAATGATAGGAAAACCCCCGTATCCTTCAAAAAAAATTGCAAAAATACCAAATAATTACAAATATGCGGTTTTTGCATTCTTCGGGCCGCTCTCAACAAAAAAAATAATTCGAAACAGTGGCTGGAAAAGAAAAATAAACAAAATCGGAACCTATTGTATGCGTGCACTTAACAATGAACGGAGCATGCGGAGTTTTATTCGCCTTTGCAGAGCATTTTCAATTGAAACAAAACTTGCTTCTACAAAAGTGCGTGCAGTAATGAATGAATTTCCGGAAAGTTCCATGGCAATGCTTGGGAATACGGCATTTGTGCTTACGAATAAACCTGAGGCAACGAAGAAAAAACTGAAAAAATTTACAAAAAAGATTTTGATTGGAAAAATATCAAAGTAACTCCTATTTTTCATCGGCATTCTTAGGCAAGACACTTTCTTTTTTCATCAAAGTTTTTTCTCGAGTTACATCAGGAGGTTTAATGGCAAGGTCTTTGGCAATTTTTGAAATAGTGCCCTGTGGAAAACCATTATTTTTTTTAAACTCAGATAGCAAGCGCCTGCGAATTTCGCTTCTAAGCGAACTAAGATCTGAATGCGGAAGTCGCGCGTTTCTTTTTGCCAAGCCTTGCTTTACCAATTCATTTACAATATTATCAACATAGCTAACAGAAGTTTTTGTTACTATTGCTATTCGTTCAATCTCCCCATGACCAAGATTGGAGCGATTAATAGCCTCAATAACTTGTTGTTTTTTTGTGTTAACAACCGCTTTTTTGCCGCGTTTATTTGTTCTTTCACGGAAAATTTTCGACACCCGTTGTCTTGACATGCCAAACTTACCAGCTAGTTTGGAGAGACCTCCATATGGAACTTTGCCGCCCAACTTATCTAATCGTTCCCTAACGGTTCTAGCATTGTCACTTGCTCTCCCTCTTAAACCAAAATTTTTCCCACGAGCCATATGGAAAATAAATCGATTTTTAACTATTTAACACCAATGGAATATCAAAATGATCCCAAAAAACCACCCGCGCCATGAAAGTTTGAGGCAAAGGCATTTGATAGAGGAAGGAGTGAAAAGTGGAATTGTAACTCCAACCGGAATGATAGCACAAGGGAGGGGAGAAGCGTTTGATTATCTTTTAGGAGAAAAAACCGCTCCGGAAGCGATTCTGGAAATAGAAGCAAGCGCGTGCATGCTGTTGTTAGCAAAAAAACCGGTTATTTCAGTGAACGGAAATGTAACAGTTCTCTGCGCAAAAGAAATTGTACAATTGGCAAAAATTCTGGGCGCAAAAATAGAGGCAAATGTGTTTTATGCTCCGATTGAAAAAAGAAAAAAAGTGATTGCAAAAGAATTCAAAAAATATAAAATGGAAGTACTCTACAAATCAAATGCAACAATCCCAAACCTTACAAGCGACAGAAGAAACGTTTCGCGCGAAGGAATTTTTTCCGCAGATGTTGTACTTATCATGCTTGAAGACGGAGATAGAACCGAAGCACTAATGAAATTCGGAAAAAAAACAATTGCAATTGATCTCAATCCGAAAAGCAGAACTGCACAGAAAGCAAGTGTTACAATTGTGGACAATGTTGTTAGAGCAATTCCATTGCTTGTGCAAAAATGCATTGAATTCAGGAAAAAAGACGAAAAATGGCTTAAAGCAAAACTTAAAAAGTTCAAAAACAAAATCATATTGAATAAAATATTGCAGCGGATTAGGCAAGGCGGAACAGTAAAATGAAAATAGAGCTGAAAAGACAGATAATTCACATTCTCTTAGGGATATTTTATATCACACTTTTTATTTTTTTGGAACAATACACCGCAATACTTGCAATTGCAATAATATTCGGAATAGGATCGTTCTTCTCATACACTCACACACGCAATGGAATTCCTTTTTTGCAAAAAATTTTGGATGAAGTGCAAAGAGAAAAAGAAATAAACATTCCCGGAAAAGCCGCAATGCATTTCACGCTTGGAATATTATTATCTGCAATTATTTTCAGCCAAACCGATAAAATCATTACAATAGGTGCAATAACAGCACTTACTTTCGGAGACGGGTTTTCAACACTCATAGGAAAATTGGTTGGAAAATTCAAAACATTCGGGGGAAAAACTCTTGAAGGAACAATTGGCGGAGTAATCGCAGCCTGGATAGCGTTAATGATTTTTTTCCAATTAGAAACCGCACTTGCAGCGGCAATATTTGCAATGATAGCGGAATATTTGCCGGGAAACGATAATTACACAATTCCGCTTGCAGCGGGGTTAGTGCTTTTTCTCCTTGTTTAATCGCTTTCTACTGCATTTTTAAAAATTAGCCAACGCAAATAGTATGCGAAAATGGGCCGGTAGCTCAGCTTGGATAGAGCACTTCTCTCCTAAGGAAGGGGTCGTGAGTTCAAATCTCACCCGGCTCGCTTGAAAAACCATATTAATAAAAACTTCCAAGGACATAATTTTATCATGTTAACAGAAACAAAAAGCATTCTGAAAAAGATCAATAAAATAGAGACAGAATTAAAAAACATGAAAAAAAAGGCAGTTGATATTGATCTAGTTCTTACCGACGAGGATTTGGAAGATTTAAAGCGAGCAGAGTCAGACCTTAAAATGGGAAAGACAAAGAGGCTCTGAAATTGCATGAAGTTCACTTGTCCCAAAAAGCAACCAAATTTCTTGAAAAAATTGATGCAAACCTCAGAGAAAGAATAATCTCAAGATTAAAAAACTTAGGAGAAACTCCTATTCCAAGCGATTCAAAATTCATAACAAGGGAAAATGGAGACAAAATATTCAGATATAGAATAGGGTCTTACAGAGCATTATACAAAGTAAAAGACAAGGAAAAAATGGTTCTGATCACAAAAATAGACAAAAGACCGAGAATCTATAAAAGATAAAAATTTGCCGAAAATATTAAGTGACAAAAATGAAAAAAGAAACTTGGTATGATAAAGAAGAAGACATACTGGGAGTTCAATTATTCCGCGGAAAATACTGGAAAAGTATAGAACTTCCCAATGGAATCACAATTGATCTTGCAAAAACAGGAAAAATAATGGGGATGAAAATAGCTAATGCAAAAAAAATATTCTCCGGAAAAACAAAAAAAGTCCTTCAAGTTGCAGCGCGATGAATTCGAATCACGCCCGACCCGCTCGAAAATTATTCTTTTTTAGTTTGCGCCAAATATTGGTGAAACATAAAACTTGCATCTGCAATGCTTGGCAGCCTATTTTTATCCGCAATCATTTCCAATGCCAAATTGAATCTGGTTTCAAAATCCTGTAAATGTCTTCCGCCCATGCGTTCAGCATCCAATTTTGTTGAATACAAATGAGCCAAAGACTCCAGATCATGCCTGTTAATCTCGTGTTGTGCTCCGGAAGAATCTATAAAAATCAAGGTTGGCCGCCTGTCCTTTTTCCGGCCTTTTATTTTTTTGGAATCGCGCTCATCAATATACCAAAAAAGAACAGAATGTTTTCCTTTCCCCTTTTTTGATTTATGAGTAATAATTTGCTCACCAATATACTTTGCTTGCGCACCATTGTCTATTTTCTTTTTGTGGGCAAAGGCACGAGCATGTCCAGTGTAAGCGTTAGGAGTATGAGCACCAGCTTCAGAATTTTCTGCACGATTGTTAACATCCCGAAAAAAGGCAAAATTTTCGGCAGTAATTTTCGGCAATCGTTTTCTAACCCTATTCCTGTGCGACATAATGGAAAAATAAGAATTTTGAGATTTATATTTCTTTCATAGGCAAAAAGCGTCTTCAACATAACAAATGGAATGCTACATACCGAATTTTTTTGGAAAAAAAATTCAACACGTGAATTTATTAATAACCTCAGGCATAATATATTCAATTTCGAAAAAAACCCTATTTTAGGGTTTTTACTTCAAAAAAAACAAGCTAGGGAAAGGGGTGAAAAAACTTTGAAGTCACTTATTAGCTCAGCCGTACACACGGAACAAAAATCAGATAACAGTAAAATACAGGAGTTCGATACTCCAAAAATAATGGTAATAGGTTGCGGAGGAGCCGGCTGCAACGCTGTAAATAGATTGGCAAAAATGCACATTCAAGGCGCACAATTGGCTGCAATTAACACAGACAAACAGCACCTTGCAATGATCGACGAAGAAATAACAAAAGTTCTAATTGGAAAAAGCGTTACAAGGGGTTTAGGAGCAGGCGGTTACCCTGAAATAGGAGCAAAAGCTGCTGAAGTAAGCAAAACCGAACTCACACAACTCTTAGATGGAGTAGACATGCTCTTTGTAAGCGCAGGAATGGGCGGAGGAACAGGAACCGGTTCAGCACCAATTGTTGCAGGAATTGCAAAGGATATGGGCGCAATCGTAGTTTCCATAGTAACTTACCCATTCTCATTGGAGAGATCAAGATTAATCAGCGCGGAAGCAGGAATTCAGAAATTAAGCGACCACTCGGATACAGTTGTTGTAATAGACAACAATAGATTGGTGCAATTGGTTCCAAACCTTCCAATACAAGACGCATTCAAAGTTGCTGATGAGGTAATAGCAAGAACTGTGAGAGGAATAACAGAAACAATCACACAACCTTCACTAATCAACCTTGACTTTGCCGACATAAGAAGCGTAATGGCAGGATCAGGACTCTCTCTTATAGCAGTTGGAGAGTCAAAAAGCGTGGACAGAGTTCACGAAGCGGTAGAAGACACCTTGAGCAACACGCTTTTGGATGTTGATATTGCAGGAGCATCAGGAGTACTAATCCACATTACAGGCGGACCCGACTTAACACTTGGAGAAGCCAACGAAATAGGAGAACTCTTGACAGCAAGAATAGACGCTAAAGCAGTTGTAATCTGGGGAGCAAGAGTTGACAACACCTTTGAAAACAAGATTGAAATAATCGCAATCTTCACAGGAGTCAACAGCCCATACATAACCGGAGCAAACAAAAAGCTTGGTTCGAGAGAACAGGCTTATGCAACCGCAAGAGGCCACGACAGAGATTTCGGATTAAAAACATTGTGAAAAAGCCCCAAGCTTTTTCACCTTTTTAATTTTTTTTTCTAATTTTAAAAATTATACTAATCACATTGGGTTTTTGATTTCCGCATAGTTATAACCCGATAATTATAGGCTTTCTTATAACTAAATATAATTATGAAAAAGCTTATAAATATAGCTTGAGTTATAATTTATGAGATATAAATGACTACAATATTATCGACTGATGATAAAATGAATAATTTTTGGGAATTATACGGAATAAAGGAAAACCCATTTGGAACTGCTCCATTATTGGTTAAAGGAGGTTCTTTACCTATTGAAAGTTTTGTAGGAAGAGGAGAACAACTGAATCGTTTAAAAAAATTATTTACTTCTGGAGGAGGTTCAAGAATTCTGGTTTATGGTGATGTTGGCGTAGGTAAAACTACGGTTGTCAACGTCGGCCGAAATTACGCTTTAAACAAAGGATATTTTACATCGTTTAAAGAAATTGCTGTTCAGGAGCATTGGAATGCAGATTTATTTATTTTCAACACGTTAGCATCAATCCACTCTACATTAAAATTACTTCAGACGAAACCAATAAATGAAGTAACATTAAAAAAATTAGATGCTTTGATTGCATTGGGCATAGAAGAAATAAATGCAGGAATAACATTAGGGGGCATTGGAGGAAATTATGGCACTCAACTAAGAAATCCAATCAAAGTTTCAACGATACAATTAACTGATCTTTTTGTCGAAGTAATTAATGAGATTATTAAAAACACTAATAGAGATGTGATTATTCATTATAATAATTTAGAATTATTACCAGAGAAAAGTATTAGACGAATATTTGATAATTTACGCGATTTTTTTCAAACACCAAAAGTTCATTTTGTTTTTGTCGGAAACTTGAGTGTTTACGCAATTCTTCAAACTATACCGAGATTTTCATCTATTTTATCAGACACTATTGTAATAGACAATTTATCTTTAGAAGAAATTCAGGAAATTATAAAAAAACGATTTGAATTTATGAGAATAAGCAAAGACCTGAATTATATAAATCCTATCGAAAAAGTGACATTAAAACTATTATATGATTTATATGACGGCAATATTAGAAATATTTTAAACAGCCTTTCTACAGCAATTATTGAAGTTACTAATGAACAGCCAGTAGTACTTGACCAAAATATTTTGTGCAGAACTTTAAAATCAATAGTAGAGAAACGATATATTAATGAACTTCAACCCAATGCCAAAAAAATTTTGCTAGAGGCAGTGAAATATCACGAAGTTACAAATAGACAGCTCTCAAAGCAAACAAATATTGCTCGCTCAAATGTTTCAACATACGTAAAACAATTACAAGAAAAATCTTGTTTGTATCTTCGAAGAAAAGATGGAAAAGACAAATTTTGGAGTGTTGAGCCAAAAATAAAATGGTGGACATTAAAAGAAACTGATTCAAAACAGAAGAAATTGAAAAATTTCCATTAAAATCAGTTCCCTTTTATGTGTAAACTCATTTTTTGCATATTTACGAGAGCAAAGCCCACCTCGGAATAAGTACAAAGCCCAGAACTTACAATTATCTCAAAACCAGGAAGATTACACCCAAAATCAAAAACACTATTGTGATTGAAGGGTTAAGCACATCCAAGGGAGCGGGAAAGCCCGGAATCAAAGAACCAAGGCCCGCGCCAACGAAAAGCATTGCAACACTGAACTTATCAACATTAATCATGCTATTAGATTGTGAAAACCGCTTAATAAAACTTACTTCAATATTGGCCGCTCTAAAGCCTAACCCCTACACCAAGCTCGTTCTTTAACGACAATTAGACAGGGATTTTTGAGGTTTATGGCAGATAGGGGCTCTGAAAACATTTAAATACTACTTTTTTTATTGTCCTACTGTATTATCACTCAAAAAGTGATTATATGAAAAAGTGATTATATGAAGCCCAGATACTCAATATTGCTAACAATTTTTGTTCTTTCATTAAATTTTTCTTTTGCCGAATTCGAGCAACAAGACGAACCTTCACAAGGCTTCAATGTTCCAGGCGGTTTTGACTTAGGCCTTCCCGAATCTAGCGCAGCAGACCCGGAATATATTGCACAGGAAAAATTTGTTGATGAAATGACAACTGTTTACACTTGGATTGCAGCAAACAGCACACAATTTGTAAGTGGTTGCAGAGAGAATAGGGAACAACTAGTAACGACAATTAATTCAGTTATACAGCAGGCACAGGAAACCTCAACGGTCTGCAAGCTATTTGAAGCTGAAGCAGCTGCCTGCGACCCGGATTTATTCTGTTCAAGGTTTGAACATGGGATGCCAATCCCCCCCGGAATGGAATCGGCATTCAGGGAAGCGGGCCTTGACCCTGAAACCGTTTCTGTTAATGATATGACCCAGGATGTTGCCATCAAAATCTGCAAGGCACAATCCGGAAAAGAATTTGAAAGACAAAAAGAAAGAAATGAAAAAATGAAAGATAATTTAAAGAGCCAGATTCCTGCATTCAGGCAGAAGTGCGAAGAATTCGAGAAAATGATGGAGCAAGGACGCCAAGGCCCAACGTTGCCTGATTTCCAATTTGGAATGCCGCAACAAGGAGATTATGGTCCTCAGCAAGGCCAGCAATATGGTCCACCACAAGGGGATTATGGCCCTCCGATAGGAGATCACGGTCCACAAACGGGGGATTACGGACCACCAGCAGGAGATTATGGTCCGCCAACAGGCGACTACGGTCCTCCGACAGGTCAGCCATACGACCAACCGCCTGAGCAACAACCATTCCAGCAACCACAAGAAACAATTCAACAGCCTCAGGAAGTTTCACAACCAACAACTGAAACTACTCCAACTCCAGAACCTGCTCCGGCACCAGAGCCGACTCCTGAAGTTACAACCTCTCCACAGCCAAATGTATTGAACGCAATAACGGGATTTGCATTTATCCTGGCTTTCGAGGAAGAACCGGCTCAAACAATTCCACAAGATTATAGTGCACCGCCTGAAGAATTTGTACCACCACAAGATTACAGTCAGCCTCCACAGGATTATCAACAAGGTTATCCTCCGCAAGAATATGATCAGGGGTATAGGTCGCCGATGCAAGGCGATAATTACGGCTTTGACCGGATATCTGAGGGAACTATGCCACATCAAGGCCAACCATTTGGCACGCCTGAAAATTATAGGCCACCGCAAGGAGATTCTTCCTATAATGAAGAAGGATTTAATCGTGAGAGGCAATTTGGGGATAGACAAGAAGGATTTGGATCACAACAAAATAATGGCCCACAACAGGGAGGTCCACATATGGGTCCAAGCCCTGAAGAACTCTGTGAAATGTCTGATGATGAGTTAGTTGATTCATTTATTGGCAACATGGATAAATTTGCACCGCAGGAAAGGGAAATAGATGCAATGTGCACAAGGGAGTCATCAAAAATTCTGAGGGAATTAAACGGCCTGAAACTCGGCATTGCAAAATGCAAGGCAAATGCTGCAATAGACTGTGCTGCAAAACAGGAAAGCGTAAAAAGCTGCAATGAAATAAAAGAAAACCCCGAAACAATTTCAAAGATATTAGTCAATACAATGTGCAGGCGCTTTGGAATAAGAGCAGATGCAACTGAAGCAAGAGGCGGTCTCTATGATGTTGCAACAGAATTCTACGATGACGATCCCGCTCTTGCAAACCAGCTTGGAGATACGGCAGACAAGACAACTGAGGAGAGAAATAAATTGGGCTTCTTCAATTATATTCTTGGCGATTCGGAATACGGCGGCAATCTACAAGAGAGAGCAGAAAAACTAAGGGGAGTAAGAGAAAGACTTGCTACTGAAGGAGATGCCGATCCACAGTCAATCTCACAAATCGATGATGAAATAGAAAAACTCGAGACTGAAGGACAGCAATTCACCAATGTTTTTGACATAGGCAGGATAGGCAGGATGTTCGGCTCTAAAGAATAAATATTATTGAATGCCGGTTAGTTATTTTCTCAACAGCTATTTTCCCTTCTAAACATTTGCACAACAACTGTTTTTTTGTACATTAGGGTTTCCCTTTGTTTTAAACATTATTATAAAAGAAAAATAGTTTCGACATTCAACCAAACCCTTTGGGGCGGATTGACGAAACCTTTTTATTGGTTTCAACCCTAAAAGAATAACCATGGATCAGCTTGCATCCGTAATAGCGGGCGAAATCGCCCTCTCAAAAGACCCCGGCTCTTCAATGAAAAAATGGAGAGAAATCTTCGGAGTAAACCAAACCGAACTCGCGGAAGTACTAAAAGTTTCAAGCTCTACAATTTCAGATTATGAGGGAGGGAGAAGGAAAAGCCCGGGAATAGGGGTTGTCGCACGCTTAGTTCAAAGCCTGATTGGCATTGATGAAAAAAGAGGCGGAAAAATAAGAAAACAGCTCGAACAAAACTTTTCCCCAAAAACAGACGTATTCGATATAACCGAATTCTCAAAAGCAATTAACGGAAAAAAATTCCTCGAACTAATAGAAGGGGAATGCGTTGCAAATCCCGGAAAATTAAAAGAAACAAACATTTACGGTTACACATTAATAGATTCGCTCAAAGTAATTCTTGATGTTCCTGTACACGATTATATGAAAATGTACGGGAAAACACCCGAACGCGCACTAATTTTCATGCAAGTTGACACCGGAAGAAGCCCGATGATAGCTGTAAAGGTTGGAAGATTCTCAACGGAAATGCGCCCGAGCATAGTAGTATTGCACGGCATTGACAAGGTTGATCCTATCGCACAAAAAATAGCCGAAGCGGAAAAAATTCCATTGCTCATAACAAAAAAACCCGTGGAAGAAATAAAAAAAGTGCTCGCGGAATTTGAATCGTGAAAAATATTTTTTTAATTAGATTTTTTTTCTGAATGCATTGTAATGTCCGCATTATTTTCAACGGCATTTATAACATTGCGGAGCGGCAAAGAAAAACTAAGAATTTTTTTATTGTACGCTTCCAAACCACAGGATTCAAATCCTTTGGATTCTAATTCTTTTAATCTTTTAACAAGAAGATCACGCCCATCATTTATTTTTCTTGCAAAACCATAACAAGTCAAAACAGAAGAATAATTCAGCACATTTTGATTATTAGGCAAAATCGCGGCATTGAGATCTTTCAGATGCACATCTAAACGCACACGAGCTTCAGCCTGAGTCAGACGTGGCCTTTTGGGTTTAATGAGCCTTGGGAAAGATGATCCTTTTCGCATACTAAATAGTTTAACGAATAACCAGAATTTAAATCTTCACAGGAAACCTTAAACAAAAAGTGTGCCTATATTTTTCTTTCCCGTTTCCGTCCTGCCCCAAAAGCTTATTAGAATAATTCACTTCCCCATGAAATTTTTTTGCAACACGATCCGCAACCTTTCGCGCGGCCTTTTTCGAACCAACCAAAACATCATAACCGCCACGCTCCTTTTTAACGTCAATAGCAACCGAAAGCTCTTCCTTGGCTTTTTCAACATCCAACTCCGCAAGAATAATATTCAAACCATCCTGCTCTTCTTTAAGAGGAACTTTTTCCATAAACCTAATCTGAATAATGGCCTCGTGGTAATAGGAAGCGATTTTCATCGACGCATCGGAAATAGTATTATTGAATTTCAACTTGGAATCAAAATGTAATGGAAGCCTAACTCCCTGCAATTCGGTTTCAAAAGAAATTTTTGCTGCAACGGACTTTTCGCCCGGCACAAAACTAAAAGAAAGATTTTCCACCAAAAGCTTTTTGGGTTTTGCAAGACGCTTAACTTCGTGCTCCAAAATTTCCGCATAAGCAGGATCCGCATTCGGAAGCCAATGCGTGCCGACCTTTACCTTATCGCTACGCCTATCATAATCAACGCGAATCTCCTTGGGAAAATTAAGGACACTATTGGCTTCAAGAAAACAATCAACACAAAGCGATTCAATGAGATTGACGCTTTCCTTTCCGCACTTAACACAAAAACGCTTCATTTCAGCGACACCTCGCTGAAAGAGGTGTGCGACCTACGGTCACACGAGCTTTGCTTTGACAGGAGCTGTGCACTAGAACATAATCTTGAGTTACTAAACACCATACTGGTCACCGCTGCTGACACATCATTTTTGCTTCACATAATGCAAGTAGAATACAGGATTCAGTACAAACAAATAACTATAAACATACGCTGTTAGAAAACGCACAATCACAAACGCAACCCAAAAAAACCCAGATTCCTCCGAAGCGGGGAAAAATTCTATTAGGAAAGCCAAGCCGAAAGAAATTGCGGAAAGGAGAAAACTAATCACAGTGGCCTTTGCAACGTCCCCTTTATTTTTCAGGGAAAACGCAATTGATTTTCTAATTGAAGCGATCGCTGAATTTTTTTCAAGCGCGACAATCGGATAAATTAGGTAAAAGAAAAAAACAATTATCAAAATCAAAACCAAATAAACACCGGAGAACAATACAAAGTAATCAAATTCCTCCACAAAAAGCATTGCAAGCGGAACCGAAACAATGAAGGCAAAAAGAATAAACGCCAATTCAATCCCGATCAAAGTGGGCATTGTGACGCCGATTTTTTTCCAAGCAGAACTAAAAGCGGCACGCAGATCAAGGGATTTTTTATTTTTCACCTGTTCAACCATGAAAGGATACATCGAACCCACAAAGAGATCAATTAAAGTCACAATAAGCGTTCCGACAAAAATCAACGTAACATTCGCAAGCAACGGAGTAAGCGTATCAAATTCCTGTGCAACAACAAATTGGTTTGTTAAATCGGCGGTTGCAATGAGCAAAAAACTATTTAAAATTGCAATAAGAAGTTTTGGAATAATAAATTTCGGATTTGCGGAAAAAACCTCAAAAGAATCCTTAAGGGTTTCCGAAAACTTTGTCATAACTCAACCTCTTTCCCAAGCTCAGGAACAACGGGTTCGAAACCCTCTTCCTTAATGCTCTTCGCGAATTTCTTTGTAATTTCAGCATCGCCGTGAACACAAATAACCTTTTCCGGATTCATTTTTTTTATTGCATTAAACAACTCATCCCTTCCCGCGTGCGCACTGAAATCAAAATGCTTAACCCTAGCTTTTACTTTAACAACCAAACCCTCAATGTTAATTTTCCCCGTATCAAGAAGTATTCTCCCGGGGGTTTCGGCAACCTGATAACCCGTAAGAAGAATAGAAGAATTTGGATCATTATAAATTTCCGGCAAATAAGCGTAAACAGAACCCCCTTGCATCATACCGGAAGTGCAGACAATAATACTCGGTTCTTTCAAAGCCTTTTTGCGCATTTTAAAATTTTTAACCCAATTAACTTTGTCCAAAGCTTTTTTCAAAAATTTGTGATCCTTCACATAAGTAGGATTGGCAAGATACACGAGCGCAACCTTTTGCCCCATTCCATCAAAATAAATCGGAGCCTCAACATGATATTCGTGCAAAACATCCAAAATTTCCTGGCTTCTCCCAACAGCAAAACTCGGAAGCAAAGCATGGCCTCCTTTATCAATCGTATCCTGAACCATTCCAACAAATTCCTTTTCGGTTTCCTTCCTATTCGGATGATCCCTATCCCCATAAGTTGATTCCGTAATAAAATAATCGCACTCTTTTATTTTCTCAAACTCCGCAGGATTGTGAAGACGGGTTTCTGTATACCTATAATCACCGCTGTAAACAAGAGTCTTATTGCGCAAACGCAATTCCGTTAATGCTGAACCCGCAATGTGGCCGGCATCATAAAAAACCATGGAAGTATTCTCGGTAATATCCATGGGTTTGTTGTAACCAACGGGAAAAGTGTGCTTTTCGGTTTTTGCAATTTCATCCTTATCGAATTTTGCATCCATTCCCTCCAAACCGGCAATTTTCAAAGTGTCAAACCACAAAATACGCGCAATATCCAAGGTTGGAGGAGTCATATAACACAAACAATTTGTTTCCTGAAACAAATGAGGGAGATTCCCACTATGATCCAAATGCGCGTGAGAAATAATTGCGGCATTCAAATTGGTTTTCACCGGCAAAGGATATTCAGTTCCTTTTGGGGTTAGTTTAACACCGTAATCAAAGAGAATTTTGTCGCCGTCATCAATCAGAAAAGCACTTCGCCCTACTTCCTGCGACGCGCCTTTAAACGTAATTCTAACCATTAAACCCCGAGGAAATTGAACGGCAACATGTTTAAATAGCTATTTTGGATTCCGGGGAAAAAGAAACCAATAAATAGTACAATGTGCACAATGTATTACATATGCTTGTCGTGAATGATTCAATGGTTTTGATTCACCTCGCGAAAATAACCCTTCTTGAAAAAAGCTGCGATCATTTCGGCACTGTAATGATTCCGGAAGCCGTGTTTCTGGAATCGGTAAAGACCGGGAAAACCAGAGGTTTTGAGGACGCAATTCTGATTGAGAGCATCATAAAAAAAGGGAAAATAACGGTGAAAAAAATAGGAAAAAAGGAACAGCTCAAAAAAATAAACCAATACAACATATTTGGCGGAGAGGCGGAGGCGATTGCGCTTTACTGGCAGGAAAACGCCGACCTTTTGGCGTGCGACGACGACAATGTGCGGAAAAAAAAAGGTC
>DASRUN010000052.1:0-31171 GCA_035655435.1 archaeon
TGCTCAAACAGGTTACTCTGATTACAAACCTAAAGGAATTGAATGCAAAGATTTTTTGTCTTTAGATGATTTTCGCGCGATGATGAAAAAATCTTCGCTTGTGATAACGCATGCCGGAGAGGGGAATATTGGTTTGGGAAAAAACATTGGAAAAAAAATGATTATTGTTCCGCGAAAGAAGGAATTTTCAGAGCATACTAATGATCACCAGCTTGAACTTGCACATGTTTGCGAAGAAAAAAAGCTTGGGCTTGTTGCGTGGAATATTTCAGAGCTAGGAAAAAAAATTGTAGAGGCAGAAAATTTTGTTCCGGCAAAAATTGCGCGCGGAAACATTTCTCAATTGCTTGAAGATTTTTTAGGAAAGGAATTCAAATGAATGCAAGCATTGTAGTTGCAACTTACAATAACAGAAAAACGTTGGAAAAAACTCTTGACTCGTTATTGAAGCAAAAGTTTTCCGGAAAATACGAGGTTATTGTTGTTAATGATGGAAGCTTTGATGGAACAAAGGAATTTTTGGACATATACGCAAAAGGCAAAAAAAATTTGAAAGTTTTTCATCAGGAAAATAGGGGTGTTTGCAGGGCGCGCAATAGAGGAATTGAGAATTCACAGTATGAAATTGTCGTGAACATGGATCATGATTGTATTGCGGAAAAGGAATGGCTTGAAAAACTGGTAAAAGGGTTTGACTCGGAAAAAATCGGGATTGTGAGCGCATATGATTATTACGGGGGAACGAGCACGGCATTCAGGAAAAATTTGCTCAAAAAAGTGAATGGTTATGATGAGGAATACAGGTACTATCGCGAGGACACTGATTTGAGCTTCAAAATAATGGATCTCGGCTATGAATTTAAATTGGTGAAAGCTGAATATTTTCATGATCATGTTGAAACAAAACCAAAAGGAATTTGGAATTTTACAAAACATGTTCTCCAAAGACTTTATTATCATCAGAACGATGTTCTGCTTTACAAAAAGCACCCCACAAAAACCTGTGAAAACTTCCTTCACATCAAATTCGGTTTCCTTGTTGACCCGATGCAGGATTTTAAAGTTGCCACGGGAACGTGGGAGAAAGGAAAAAAAATGAATTTGAGCTCTCCGCGCGGGATAACTTTTCTCGAAAACAAAACCCCGTTGCACACGCTTATGATAATTCTTGGAGGGATAGCATACGTTATTGTGGTGAAAACGAGTAGGTTTATAGGTTCTTTGAGGTTTGGAAAATTGTTGATTTAAAGGGTTTTTGCACCAAAATGAGTTTTATAATGATTTGCAGGAATATTTTAGAGTGAGTTCAATGAAAAAAGTTCTTGTTACCGGCGGCTCAGGTTTTATCGGAAGCAATTTTATCAGACACTTGATTAACAACACTGATTACGAGGTTGTAAACCTTGATCTCTTGACTT
The DNA here is from genome assembly GCA_035655435.1 of archaeon. Classification (GTDB taxonomy): domain Archaea; phylum Iainarchaeota; class Iainarchaeia; order Iainarchaeales; family Iainarchaeaceae; genus UBA493. The sequence continues at coordinate 1,419 of DASRUN010000052.1, forward strand.
ACGCAGGGAATCCGAATAATTTGAAGGACATCGAGAAAAACAAAAGATACAAATTTGTTCAGGGGGACATTGTAGACACGAAGACTGTTGAAAAGGCAATGCTTGGATGTGATTTGGTTTTCAATTTTGCAGCAGAAAGCCACGTGGATAATTCCATTAAAGAGGCTGAGCCGTTCATCCGCACGAATATTTTGGGCACGAAAACAGTTCTTGACCAGGCAATGGAGCAGGGCGTTGATAGAGTCGTTCACATTGGAACTGATGAAGTTTATGGTTCTGTGGAAAAAGGTTCCTCTAAAGAAACTTCCAGGCTTGAGCCACGGAATCCTTACTCCGCTTCAAAAGCGGGGGCGGATTTGCTTGCATTGAGTTATGTGAATACTTACAATTTTGATGTTGTAATAACAAGGAGTTCGAATAATTATGGACCTTATCAATATCCTGAAAAAATGGTTCCTCTTTTCATCACAAATATTTTGGAGAGAAAAAAAGTTCCTCTTTATGGGGACGGGAAAAACATTAGGGATTGGCTTTTTGTCGAAGATAATTGCAGGGGAATTTTAACCGCGGGAGAAAAGGGAAGGAAAGGGGAAATTTACAATATTGGCGGGGGAAATGAATTCAGCAACATGGAGCTCACGCTTAAAATCCTTCACGCACTCGGAAAGGACAGTGGTTTCATAATGCAGGTTGCGGATCGCCCGGGACATGATAAAAGATATTCGCTTGATTCCTCAAAAATAAAAAAACTTGGGTGGAAGCCGCAGAAAAATTTCAAGCAAGGATTGAAGGAAACAATTGAATGGTACAAAAAGAATGAGAACTGGTGGAAGCCTCTCAAAAAGTGAATTCTTATGGGTTCTGTAAAGCATTTTTTTTCCAATAATAAAGCCGGGGTCGGGCACTGGACCAATGAGGTTATAGCCGCTTTCGAGCCGCGGAAAGGCGAGAATATACTTGATGTTGCATGCGGCCAGAGGAAAATAAAAGGCGCTACTGGCATTGACAATGACCCGGAAAGCAATGCGGACATAGTGGCTGACGCTACAAAGCTCCCTTTCAAAAAGAATTCGTTTGACATGGTTTTTTGCCTGAATTTTTTAGAACACACCTTTGATTTCAACAAGGTTCTCACGGAGATACACCGCGTGCTCAAACCGAAAGGTATACTTCATGTCGAAGTGCCGTATTACAATTCGTACAATTTCGGCCAGACGCCCTTCCATCACATCATGTTCTGCGAAACGACAATGCAGGACTGGTACACGAACTCCGGGACATTCAAGAGGTACACAAAAGCAAAATTCAATGTCCTTGAAACGGAGCTCTACTTCACAAAGCCCGCAATGCTCATTCCGAAAGGGCTGAGGATCAAGGTTGCACATTACATCCCCAACTTATGCTACCAAATTTACTGGAAACTCGAAAAGGATGAGGTGACAAAAACATGAAAGGAATTATTCTTGCAGGTGGATTCGGAACAAGGTTAAGACCCCTAACTCTAACCGTCAATAAACATCTTCTTCCAATTTATAATAAACCGATGATTTACTATCCAATTGAAACCCTCAAACAGGCGGGAATCAAGGACATTTTAGTTATCACGGGAACTGAACACGCTGGCTGGGTTTTCTCGTTGTTGGGTTCTGGAAAAAATTTTGGCGTAAATTTCACATTCCGTGTCCAAGACGAAGCCGGCGGTTTGCCTCAAGCAATTGGTTTGGCAAAGGATTTTGTTGGAAATGATAAATTCGTTTCAATCAACGGGGATAATATTCTTTTTGAAAACATCAAAGCATTTGTGGATGAATTTGAAAAAGGAAAAGAAAAATCAAGAATTTTGCTTTACGAAACAACTCGCGAGGAAGCACAGAAAGCAGGGGTTGCTGTTTTGGACGGAGATAAAGTAACAAAGGTTGTTGAAAAACCTAAAGATCCTCCAACAAATTTTGTTGCAATCGGAGTTTACATGTACACTTCGCATGTTTTTGAAATAATAAAAAATCTCAAGCCAAGCGCGCGCGGAGAACTAGAAATCAGCGATTTACACAACTATTACATTAAAGATAATTCTTTGAAAGCTTCAAAATTGAAAAAAACATGGTTAGATGCCGGTTCGTTTGATGAATTGCTCCGCGTGAATAAGATGGTCGGGGAGAAAGGGAAATAACTTCGCCAAAATAGATTTTAATACAGGATTAACAAAATTAATAGTGAAGAATTTGGAACAAGACAACAAATCTGTTTTAGCTGTAAAAAAGCTGAAAAATATCGGATGTTTAATTCTTTTTATCCCGCTGACAGTATTTTGGCTGGCATTTGTAATTGGAAGCCTTAACTTTTTTGTTGACACATTACTGAAAAGTTTTATTGGGTTTTCGATAAATTTTGTGAGTCTTTTTTTCACAATAGTTTTTTTTATTATTTTACTCATACTACTCGCAGTAATGCTTGCACTTTACATAATACTCGGAATCCTGAAGGAAAATGCAGCAAATATTATTAATGAAAAGTTTTTGATGTATTTTGAAAATTTTGTTGCGCCAATAATTGGAGTTGCAATAAACTTTCTTTTTGTGCAGAACACTCAATACGCTTTTCCAGATTTTGAAGGACCAGCATGGTTAGTTTACAATGTAATTCTTTTTGCAGTTATTTATGGAATACTACTGATTTTTGGAAAAATAAAGGACAAAGTTGTTCCTATTTTCAGGTTTAGTAAGGCACCTTAAAGAATATGGCAATGAAAGAGCATTATTGTACCAAAAATACCTTTATATATAAAATCAACCAAATATAAGGAAAATAAGAAAATATATAGTATTAAAAGAACAAAAATCCAGTATTATTAGTTGATCTAAAATGAAAATCCTAATGTTAAGTCCGCCGTTTTTGTATCGCTTTTCGCGAACATCGAGAAGCCCTGCGATTAGTAAAGGAGGGTGTGTTTACTATCCGATTTGGATGGGTTATGCAACAGGAGTTTTGGAACAAGCAGGACATGATGTGAAATTGGTTGATGCTCCCGCAAATGGAATGACGAATGAGGATGTTATTAAACTTGTAAAAGATTGGAAACCTGAATTGATGGTTATTGATAGTGTTACTGCTTCTTTCAAAAATGATGTGAAAGTTACCGAAGAATTGAAAAAAGCAAATCCAAATGGTTTCACAATAATGGTTGGAACTCATGTTGGAGCGCTTCCGGAAGAATCAATTAAAGCTTCGAAAAGCATTGACGCTGTTGCACGCGGAGAATACGATTATATTTTGCGAGATCTTGCAAAGGCACTTGAAAATAATGAATCTTTGGACAAAGTAATGGGAATAACATTTAGAGAAGGGAATGTAATAAAATTTACTCCAAACATGCCGCCGCTTGAACAACCGGAATTGGATGCAATGCCTTTCGCAAGCGAAGTGTACAAAAGACACTTGAGAATTGAGGACTATTTTTATCCATCAGTTTTGTTCCCGGAAGTAACCATTGTTACGGGAAGAGGATGTAAGTTTAGATGTACTTTTTGTAAATTCCCGCAAACACTAACAGGACACTCTTACAGAGCTAGATCTCCTAAAAATGTTGTTGATGAATTCGAATGGATTTCAAAGAACTTGCCTCAAGTAAAGGACATTATGATTGAAGACGATACAATGACACAGGATAAAGGAAGAATGATTGAAATCTGCAAGGAAATAGAAAAAAGAAATCTAAAAATACCATGGACCTGCAATGCAAGAGCAGATGTTGATTTGGAAACTTTACAATGGATGAAAAAAGCGGGTTGCAGGTTATTGTGCGTTGGATTTGAAAGTTCAAACCAGGAAATCCTTAATAATATTAAAAAAGGAACAAGGATTGACAAGATCGAACAGTTCATGAAGGATACGAAAAAGGCAAATGTTCTTGTTCATGGATGCTTCATGTTAGGAAATCGCGGTGAAACAAGGGAAACAATGAAGGCAACTGTTGAGTGGGCGAAAAAACTCGATCCTGATACGGCACAGTTTTTCCCGCTAATGCTTTATCCGGGAACAGAGGCTTATAGATGGGCTTCGGAGAACAATTTTTTGGCAACACACAATTGGGAAGAATGGTTGACTCCTGAAGGAACTCACAATACAATTTTGAATACGGATAAATTGAGCGCAAAAGAACTTGTTGAGGGATGCGATTGGGCGAGAAAAGAATTCTACATGAGGCCTGGTTATATTTTAGGAAGATTAAGACTTGCAATTGTAAATCCTAGAGAAACAAGAAGGCTTTTGATGGGTGGAAGAACTTTCATGAAATACTTGTTTGATATAAATTTCTGGAAGAAGAGCGCGGCAATGAAACAGGTTAAGGATGAGAGAAATATTGCAATTGACCAGTCTGAAAAGGCGGAAGCGGATGATGCACAGGATTCCGCGGAAATTGCACCAAAACCAATATTTAAGATAACCCAATAATTCTATTAGCAGTTTAACCGGTTTTTTGAAAAGTGGTGTTTGTGGAAAGAGTACAGTTCGCACTTGAAAACTTAAACGGAAAAATACTTGATGTCGGTTGCTCTGTTGGAGGAATCCACGAAAAGTTTGTGGAAAAATTCGGCAAAAAAAACATGTACGGCGTGGACATTGAAATTACAAAGGACACGGAGCACTACAAAAAGGCGGACGCGCAAAAAATTCCTTTTAAGGAAAAAACTTTTGATTCGGTTTTTGCAGGAGAATTAATCGAGCATGTGGAAAAGCCTGCTCCGTTTGTGAGCGAGGTTGCAAGGGTGTTGAAAAAAAATGGAGTTTTCATTTTAACAACGCCGAACAGGAAAAGTTTGGTGAACAGGATTTTCAAATCGTATGAAACCCCTATTCATATTAATTTGTTCAACTATCAGCAGCTAAAAAAACTTCTTGAGGAGAAAGGGTTTGAAGTTGAAAAATTTTACTGCCAGCCTTACTCCGAGGAAAATTGTTATGGTTCGCGCAACAAGTGGAGTTTTATTTTCAGGAACATTATTCACAATTTTTTGCCCAAAAGTTTGCAGGAACAAATGATTGTGAAAGCGGTGAAAAAATGAAAAAAGTAAGTGCTACCGAAGGTGCACAGCTCTGGTCGGGGAGCTCTCCCCGAGTGAATGCAACCATTATAATTCCAGCGTACAATTCGGAAAAAACAATAAAGCAAACAATTGACGCGTGCAAAAATCAGAAATTTTCCGGTTCTTTTGAAATAATTGTTGTTGATGATGGTTCAACTGACAATACAAAAAAAGTTGCGGAAGATGCGGGCGCAAGAGTATTTTCCCAGAAAAATTCTGGACCTGCAAAGGCAAGGAATTTCGGCGCAAAAAAAGCTAAATTTGATATTTTTGTTTTTACTGACGCAGATTGTACTCCTGAAAAAAATTGGTTAAGCGAAATGGTTGCTCCATTCAATGATAAAGAAGTTGTGGGCGTTCAAGGAGCATATAAAACAAAGCAACGTTCCCTAACCGCAAGATTTTCCCAGGCTGAGATTGAAGAAAGATATGATTTGATGAAAAAGAATTCAACAGAACTTGATTGGATTGGAAGTTATTCCGCGGCTTACAGGAAAAAAGATTTTTTTGATGCAAACGGGTTTGATGAAAGCTTTCCAAAGGCCTCGGGAGAGGATCCTGAACTAAGCTACAAATTGCACAAAGCCGGGAAAAAACTTGTTTTTAATCCAAAGGCGATTGTGTATCACTTGCACCCTGATTCGGTTTGGAAATATTTCAGGCAAAAATTTTATAGGGCATTTTACAGAGTTCTTTTGTATGGCAAACACCCGGAGAAAATGAAAAAGGATTCCTATACGCCGAATTCTATTAAGGTGCAGATCCTATCAGGTTATGTTGGTTTGGCGCTTTTATTCATCATCCCCACACTCTATTTTTACAATCTCGATGTTATTGCACTGGCAATCCTGACAGGCAACACCGTTCTTGTGTTCGTTGCAACCTTTTACACTGTTCTTTCCGCTATAAAGGCAAGGAATGACCCTTTTGTGGCCTTTTTTACCCTGATTATGGTTCAGGTTAGAACGCTGGCTTTCATGCTTGGGCTTCCGGCGGGAATCATCAAATATAAGGTGTTGAAATGAGGATAGTTCAGGTTGTGAACCATTTCTCGCCATGTGTCGGCGGAATGGAGAGGGTTGTTTATGACATTGGCGTGGAACTTGCAGAACGTGGGCACAATATCAAAGTTGTTTGCCTGAACAGGTGCGCGAATTCAAATGAAAATCTTTCCGAAAAAGAAAAAGTTGGAAAAGTTTTTGTTGAAAGGATCCCTTTTCTTAATTTGAAGTACTACAAAATTGCTTTTGGCGTTTTCGGAAAAATAAAAGATACAGATGTTGTACATGTGCATGGCATTGGATTTTTTTCGGATTTTTTGATTGCAACAAAGTTTTTGCACAAAAAAAAAGTTGTTGTCTCAACCCATGGCGGGGTTTTTCACACAGAAAATATTGGATTTTTAAAAAAAATTTACTTTAATTTTTTGCAGAGACTTCTGCTGAGATTTGCGGATAAAATGATTGCCGTGAGCAAGAATGATTTTGAATTGTTCAAAAAAATAACAAATAATGTTGTTCTTGTGGAAAACGGTATTAATGTTTCAGATTTCACTCCAGGAAAAAAACAGAAAAATTCCTTCCTTTTTGTCGGGAGGTTTTCGAAAAACAAGAGGGTTGAACTACTTTTGGATGCGTTTTCAAAGGTTGAAGCGGAGTTCTCTTTGATAATAGCCGGAGTTGATTGGGAGAACCTTTTGAAGAAGTACAGGGAAAAGGTTTCGGAGCTTGGATTGGAAAAAAAGGTTTCTTTTGCAATAAATCCTAGTGCGGAAGAACTTCGCGCGTTGTATGCTTCGAGCGAATTTTTTGTTTCAGCTTCGCAGTATGAGGGTTTCGGATTGGCTCTTGCAGAGGCAATGGCTTCGGGATGCATTCCGATTGTGCAGGAAAACGAGGGTTTTTCACAGATTTTAAGCGGAAAACAGGGTTTTTTGGCTGATTTTGAGGATGCAAAAAAAACCGCGGCTGAAATTGAAAAGGCAATGAAGCTCAGCGCCAAGGAAAAAAATGAGCTGGGAAAAAGTTTTGTGCTGCGCGCAAAAGATTTTTCCTGGGAAACAAGAATTAAAGAACTTGAAAGAATTTACGGGGGAAGAAAATGAGCCTGCGTGAAATACTGAACAATGCCGCAATCGTTTCCGGCACAAATATTTTTACTTCAGGCCTGAACTTCATTTTTTTTCTTGTGTGCCTCAATGCACTGGGAGTTTCCGATTTCGGGGTTTTTTCACTTGCATTATCAGTTTTGTCTTTTGAAACACTTTTCCTTGATCTTGGATTGGGAAAAGTGATTGTTTCGGATGTTTCAAAAGAAATTTCGGAGAAAAGGGATTCAGATGCAGCAGGAATATTCCAGGGATATCTATGGTTTCAAACAGGAATGATTATATTTGCTTTTTTAACTTTATTTTTTGGAGCTGAAATAATTTCTTCTTACTTAGCAAAAGATGTTGCCGGAATATTAAAGTTGGTTTCTATATTAGTAGTTTCTGCAGGAATTAAAAATTTTTTCTTGGTTTCATTTGAAATTGTAAGTGATTTCAAAAGATATTCTTCACTGCTTTTCCTTGAAGCTTTAACTAAACTTATTTTTGTAGTTGGAACGATTAACTATCTTGGGGCAAGTGTAGAAAACGTTCTTTTTGTATTAATTGCTTCTGATGTTATTGTTATTGCTTTGAGGTTAAGTGCTATTCCAAAACTATCGAAAGAACTTCTTTTCATGAAAAATGTTAAGAAAATACTTTTTGTTAATGCAGTAAGAAAGCATGGAAAATGGGCGATGTGGTTTTCACAAGTAAGGAACCTTGAATCAAATCTCCCGATTTGGATTGTAACAACTTTCTTAGGAGTCACAGCAGCAGGAGTTTACAGCGCATTGGTGAAAGTTCAGGTTCTTGTGATCAGAATATTCGAACCGCTTGAAACTGTTTTCTTTCCAACAGTTAATAAGCTCGGAAAATTCGAGGATTCAAGGAAAGTAATAATGAGAGCAACGAAATACATTCTCTACACTTCAATTCCTCTTGTAATTGTTTTAATGATTTTTCCAGAATTTTTTCTTGGAATGGTTCTCGGACAAAATTTCGTTGAATACGGAAATGCATTCAGGATATTGTTGTTCACTGTTTTCATTTTCATCCTGAACATTCCGATGAAACCATTTTTTTACAGTCTCAAAGAACAGAAATCACTGGCTTTCGTTTCTTTCCTTATACTTGCCTCAACAGCTATTTTAGGTTCATTGTTAACAATTAGTTTTGGGATAATTGGAATTGCATTAAATCATGTAATTGGCCCTTTAATTGATGTGTTTGTGAAGAACAGACAGATAAACAAAATTACTGGTATAAAATACAATATTTTGCAGAGTATTCTCCCCGACAAGGACGACATTTCATTATTCAAAAAAATAATTTTAGATCCTTCATTGCTCTGGAGTGGAAAAAAATGAATGTTCTAATAATAACCCCGTATGCCGAACCCGAAAAAGGGGCGGCAGTGGTTAGGGTTAATGCTTTCAGAGAATATTTTACCGGTAAAGGCGCAAAAGTAAGTGTTTTCGCGCCAAAGAGAGGAATGGTTCCTGAGCTGAATGGGGTAAAGCGGTATTCTGGCCTGTTTGAGCTGATGAAGATTGTTTTTTCAGGCAAGTTTGATGTCATAATAGGGACTTCACCACCTATTACCCATAATTTTTTTGCCCTGCTAGCGGGAAAAGTATCAGGAAAAAGGTTTTTTTTGGACGCAAAAGACCCTTTTACTGAGGTAATGAAAAAACTCGAACCACAGCGCTCCAAAGGCATAAAATTCAGGTTTTTTGAATTCATTGAATGGTGCACGCATAAATTTTCTGACAGGGTGATTTTCCTGAACAAACCCTATTTGGAGAATGCCGTGAAAAGGTTTTCTTTGGATGGAAAAAAAGTTTTTTTGGCGCCGAACGGAAGTGACACAAAAAAGATTTTTTTCAGCGAAAAGGAAAGGAAGGCGCTGCGTGAAAAACTTGTTTTGAAAGATTCGCCTACAATAATTTTTGTCGGCGGAACAGGGGACAAGGATCTTTTGGGTTTTGTTGAAAAAAGTTTTCCGGAGCTCTCAAAAAAAACAGGCGCAAAGACAGTGCTCGTGCTGAGCTATGAAGGCGCTGAAGCACAGAGCAAGGTTGTGGGTGGAATAAAAAAAATTGCTTCCGAAAAGGGAATTGAAAATGAACTGAAGATTGCATTCAACGCCGAGTTTTCTGAACTACACAAATATTTGTCGGCGTGCGATGTTGGTTTGGTTGCTTATCCTGACTTTGAGATGCAGGTGGTCGGGGCAAAGGTGTTTGATTACATTGCGGCTGGCCTTCCTGTTGCCGCAAAGGCCTCAAAAGGCAACTCCGTTCTCAAGGAATTTGTTGAGGAAAACAAAATCGGCTTTTTTTGCTCTGACTGGGGCGAATTCAACAGGCAGTTCATTAGGAATTTTGGCGGAAAAAACTTTAACGGAAAAACATTTTCTGGAAAGGATTTTGCGCGGAAAAAAATCATGGAAGCTGCAAATGAGAATTCACGGGAAAAGGGCTGTGAAAAGGTTTTCAGTGAAATGAAAATCGTTTTGGGTGAAAAGTGAATGAAGAAAGGAATTACGGCGCATTTCATGGTCAGGAATGAGGAGAACTTCATCCAAAACGCAATTGAATCGGTTTCCGGAGTTGTGGATGAAATAATTGTTTTTGACACGGGCTCAACTGACAGGACACCGGAAATAGTGAAGGCCATGCGGGGAAAAATAAGGTTTTTTGAAAAGGGAATTAAGACACCGAAAGAGCTCATTGCTTTGCGGAATGAAATGGTTGATTTAACGAAAACCGAGTGGTTTTTTGTAGTGGACGGCGACGAAATTTTTTATTTCAGGGAACCAAAAAAGGTTTTGAGCCAGCTTGACATACTCCCTGAAAGCATGTTAAGGATTGAGATCACTATAAGGGATTTTGTGAAGGACGCAAATCTGGTTGCGCGGGACAGGGTTAGCGGAAAAATTTGGAGAACGGAAAGAATAAGGTTTTTCGGCGAGTACCCTTTTGAAGGCGGTTTTCCAAAGGAAAATCAGAAAATGGATTACAAAGAGTTTTCCTCTGCGGCGCTAAAGGATGATGTTGTTTGCTATCACATGGTTTTTTTTGAGCGCTCAAGCATGGATAAGGATGTTGAGGTTGGAAGGCACTGGAGGAAAATTCCTTTTCCTGTTCTGCCTTTTTTTGGGAAATACCCGAAAGAATTCCGGGTGAAACAAAATTTTTTACTGCTTGTTCCCAAGCTCGCGTATTACAATGTAGTTGGTTTTTTGCACTTGTTTTTCCACAGGAAGGAGCAGCGCAGGAATGCGAAAAGGAATTAATTATTTTAGCGGAAGCTTTACCCTTGCTCCGTTCCTGGAATTTGAATCATAAATTGCGAGCGCGAGCTCAACTGATTTTCTTGCTTCAACAGCTGTCATGTCCATTTTGCTTGAATTGTTCAAATCATGCAAAATCGCTTTGTACACGTCTCCATGGTTTGGAACGGAGCCCTCGTAAAGCCCCTTTGCGTAAACATTCGGCGGCAGACCCTCGGGTACAACGGGCTTTTCATGACCCTCCACGTTCCAATAATCAATTGTCTGCAGTGCCTTCCCCCCGAGCTTTATTGTTCCTTTCGAGCCCATTACAGTGAATGAACATTCAAAGTTCCTGTCATAAGTGAGCACATTGATTTCCATTTGCCCGAGCGCACCATTCTTGAACCAGATCAATGCGGAAGCATAATCCTCGACCTCAACTTTCGGATAACGGAGATGGCCCGCAACACCCACAACCTCCTTTGCATCGCCCACGAGCCATTGCATTATGTCAATGTAATGAATGCCCTGATTCAAAAGTGTCCCGCCGGCGGTCTTTTTGTCTCCGTACCACTTTTCACTGAAGTACTCTTCCGGCCTGAACCATCTTACGACAAGGTTGCACGCAAGGATTTTTCCAAGCATTCCAGAATCAATCGCGTTCTTTAAAGCATAAACGCTCGGATTGTATCTAACCTGGTGCACTACAAAAATCTTTTTCCCGGTTTTTTTTCCGGTTTCAATTAACCGGTCAATTGATTCAAGAGTGATTCCAACCGGCTTTTCTGTCAGGACATACTTTCCGGCCTTCAGGGCCTGGATTGAAATGTCGGTGTGCGTTGAGATCGGGGTGCAAACGCTGACCAAATCAATGTCTTTTCTCTCAAAAATTTTTTTGTTGTCGGCATAGTAATCAACTTTTTGCTCAAGCCCGGCTTTTTTCGCGGCATTTTTATCAATGTCGGAAACCGCCTTCAATTCAAATTCGGGAATCTGTTTTATTGCCTCAAAGTGCCTTGGGGAAATAGCACCGCACCCGATCAGGCCAACACGGATTTTGTTCATTTTTTCAGCACCTTTTCCAAAAATATTGTGTCATCATTTTTTGCATGAATGTGCTTTAAGCCCGTGATCCTGTAGCCGTGTTTAAGCGAAAGGATCAGTTTTTCCTTGTACTTGTTAAAAGTAATTGTGGTCACAGATTTATAATCTTTTTTCAGTGAAATCGAGTGGAAGCGATTCAATAATTTTGAGCCAATGCCTTTTCCCCTATTTTTTTTCAAAACACCAAAAAGCCAAATGTGCATTTTTCTTTTCTCAGCATAACCAGCAATAAAGCCGATTCTTTTTTTGCCATTGAAAGCAAAAAGGAGAGTAAAATCCTTTCTTTTTGCTCTTTCAATTGCTTTCTTTACAGGCAACTTGTATTTTGACAAGCAAGACTCAGCCAATTTTTTGAGTTCGTTTAACGCAAAGTTTTCTTGTTTAACAATTATTTTCACTCAAAATCACCTTTTTCCTTGATCATATTATTGTATTAGTTTTTAAATTTTGTATGGTTCAATTATAGTTCATTTACAAGCGCTTTCCATTGTTTTGAAAAAGCATCAACCGAAAAAAGTTTTTTTACTAAACCCATTGAATCCTTCTCTTCAGATTTAATAGCATTCAAGAAAACACTCTCCAACGCATTTTCTTCACACAAAAAAAGGTTCTCACTATTTATTTCAGAGGAAACACCTGTATTAAGTGCAACAACCTTTTTGTTGCAAGCAAGCGCTTCAACCGTTACAAAGCCAAAACCCTCAAACCTTGAAGGAAAAACAATTAGATCACTTGAATTATAGTAGAGTGGAAGCTCTGAATGTTTTTTTTTCATTATGACTTCAAGATTTTTCAATTTGGAAATATAGGGCCTTGATAGAATGCATTTAAAATTTATTTCACTAAATTTGGAGGCAAGTTTTTCCACCAAATCAAAGCCTTTTGCATATTCAGGCCTCCCAACAAAGAGAACATTGACTCCGGACCAATCAAGTTTTTCCTTTGATTTTTCTAGGTTAAGCGGTTTAAATAATTCAGTGTCCACAGGAGGGTAAATTATTTTTGAATCTAAATCAAAAAATTTTTGTACATTTAAAGAGGTTTGTTTTGAATTTGAAACAATTTTCAAAGAGTTTTGCGCTGATTTTCTCTCAAAAAAATTGTACAAGTATTTAAGCCGATAATAATCAGGATTAGTTTTGGAAACAGCTTTTTCAGCAAAAGCCGCATAAGAACCATGGCAAATGTTTATTTGTGCCTTTTGAGGGAGGTTCCAACAAAACATCCCATTAGTAAAAACCGTTTCCACATTTGAATAATTCTTTGAAACATATTCTCCAAGTTTTTTTGCACGCAAAGGCTCTTTTAACGGAAAAAACTTGGAATCCCCAAGTTCGTTTTGTAATGAATGATAATCAAGTTTCAATAAGTCCGGAAAAACAGTTGAAAGGTAATGAGCATAACGTTCAACACCTCCCGCAACTTCGCTAAGGCCTGCGTGAGACAGGAATAGTTTCATTTTCTCACCTTTTCCGCGAGCAAAAATAGAAGCGCATCGGCAAATCCGTAAACCGCAAATATCGGATAGGCAAGATATTTGATCCATGTATAAAAACCAAATAACAGTTTTTCTTTTAACGGAGCAGAGAAAATTTGTTTTTTGTGTTCAGAAATATAAAATAATATAAACCCAAGTGCTGAAATTAGAATAATAAAAAAAAGTGAGAATAGCGGATTGTTAATTAAAATACCAAATATTATGCCGAAAGTAGTTGCATAAAATACAATAATTTTTAGTATATCTCTCACCACTTCATCTCTAAAATAGCGTAAATATTTTAATGGCTGTTTGAAAAAGCATATCCATTCATTTCGCAAAAAGAACAAGTACCGAAAAACGGATTCCGGCGGGTCTTTGCGGAGAGGATGATAAACAATTGTTTTTTCCGCAAACTTTATTTTCCCAAATTGCATTGCGCGGAAAGCAAATTCCGAATCCTCGCGCCAGAATTTCATACCTTCGTTATAGTAACCTGCTTTTTCAATAATTTCTTTTTGGTAAGCTGAATTCGCCCCGATGAATTTTTTGCCTGAAAGATTTTCAGGGGCGTTTGTGAAAAGCCCGCGCGGAGTATCGGTAACTATTTTTCCCTCAACACCAATTACCTCTTTTTCAGAAAATGCATCAAGAATTTCCTTTAGCCAGTTTTTATCGACAAGACAGTCATTATCGGTAAAGGCAATTATTTCTGATTTTGCTTCGCGTGTTCCCAAATTGCGCCCTGCTGCAAGACTTTTTTTTCCCTGCTTTACAACTTTGATATTTGGAAATTTTTTCTTTTTTTCAAGTATAAGTTTTTCATAATTGTCTTTATCCGAACCGTCATCGACAATGATTATTTCATAGTCCTTGCCGCTAAGTGATTGATCTATTACAGAATCAATTGCTTTGCCCAGAAGATCAATTTTTTCTCTGCTGACTATCACTACTGAAATTTTTGGCATTTGTATTCAACCAATCCATTTGTATATTTTCAGTGAATTCGGGGAAGCGGTTTCAAATATAAGTTGTAACTGCACTGAATTTTGCTTTACAAATTCTTCCATTGCCTTCCTTTCCGCATCTATTACTTGTTGCCTCGCCCCTTCCTTTTTGGAATAACTAAGCTGTATAATATATGCTCCGTTCAGCCTTTGCCAGAAATTAATCTCGGGTTCACGCGGAATATCGAGCCCCTGCATAATGTTCAAATAGCTTCTCCGCTCAAGCTCCGGAGTAAGTGAAAACATGCAGTCATCAGAACTTCCGATTATGAGAGAACCCTCTGGAATGTTTTGTTGTATTTGGTCACGGGTCTCCGCTCTGGAGTTCAAGAATTTTGAATGTGAATAGGATGCATATGCTCCGCCTACAACAAGGAGAATGAACGCACCTGCAAAAAACATTTTCCTATCAATTTTTATTTTGCTTAAAAAATTATCAAGCATTCCTGAATAAGAAATCAGAAAAATGCCAATCAACGGAACAACATACCTAAGTCGAGAGGTGAAAAGGTTTTCAATTGAAAATTCGTATGCCGTAAAACTTGTGAATCTGGAAGCAAGGAATAGGTAAGCAAGTGCAAGAAGAACGAACTGAAACAAATATTGTTTATTTTTTGAAAATATCGGAGATATCAGCATTCCGGGGAGCAAAACCAAAAATACAAGCAAATAAGCAAGCACGGTTATCGGCTCAATTAGAAATAATGATGAAAGCAAGGAAGTTCCTGAACCATATCCTGCATTGAGCGGCCCTGAATATGCATAATTGTTGAATGCGAATAGAAGTAAAATCAATGGAACAAAACCCGTCAGAAGTCCAAGCAATTTTTTCCTGTCAAAAATTAAAAGAGGCAGTGCAAATGCAATGAACGCAGCCGCAGCATCATACCTCACAAATACGGCCAAGCCTAATAAAATTCCCGAGATAACGTCTGATTCCTTTTTGTTGTTTATGTAAAAGTAAAATGCGGCAAGGAAAGCCGTGAGCACAAAAAGTTCGCTGTAAAGCGTCCTTGCTTCCCAAAGCATTACAGGAAAGAAAATGTAGAGAATCGTAAAGCGTGCATCTATTGAAAGTTTTTTTAAAATTAAATAAACTAAAAGAGCATTAAGAATGTGAATCGCTAAACCGGAAAGCATTGCTCCATTGAGCCCAAACAAAGTGAACGGAATCAAAAAAACTGACCTTCCAATAAACTGACTTCCAACGTAGCCATTTTCCGTGTAAAGGTGTGAACGGCAGGCAAGCTCCGGATTTGTTTCTGCAATGCTTCCATTTTTTAGCAGAATTGAATTTTTTAAAAATGTATGTTCATCAATTGAAGCAAATGTTGTTGGAAAAAATGCTAAAAATATGAGAACAAACGCCGCCAAGGAAAGAACTAAAAAGTTCTTATCTGAAAGAAGATCCATGCCATATCACTAAGAAAAATGAGTTATATTAATTAAGGGTTTTACGGGAGTTATAAAGGATTTGGTACACGTTAAAGGCGTTATTTTGCCTCTTTGAGCATTATTTTGGCTGCGTCTAAAAGGTTTTTTGAAGTGTGATCCGGATTTACTTTATACTCCTTGTCTTTGCCTGCGTAGCCTGTTTTTACAAGAATTGTTTTGCAGCCAGCATTCTCCCCTGTTTTAATGTCAAGTGTTTTGTCGCCAACAAGGAAACTTTCTGAAAAATCCAGTTTGAATTTATTTTTGGCTTTAAGCAGCAATCCTATTTCCGGCTTTCTGCAATCACATTTTCCGCTTATTAAAGGGTGATGCGGGCAGAAATAAAACGCATCAATTTTTGCACCCTCTTTCGAAAGTTTTTTTGAAATGTAAGAATTGATTTTTTTTACTTCCGCTGAAGTTGAGATTCTGCGGGCAACAACAGATTGATTTGAAACAACTAGCACCAAAAATTTTTTGTTGAGTTTTTTTATTGCTTCGGCAGCTCCGAAAATTATTTCAACATCATTGATTTTTGAGAGATGGTGTTTTTCCTTGATTATGACTCCGTCACGATCCAGGAAAACTGCTTGGTTCACTCAAACTCACTTTCAACTATTTCACAGATGCAGTGGTATAATAGAAGATGCATTTCCTGTATCCTCGGAGTGCTTGTGGATGGAACTGCAATAACAATGTCGGCGAGTTCTCCCGCCTGTGTTTTCGATGATCCGGTAAAGAGCACAGCAAATATTTTTTTTTTCTTCGCGGTTTTCAGTGCCTCAATAATGTTTTTTGATTTTCCCGAGGTGCTGATGCAGATCAGGACATCGTTTCCGTTTCCAAGTGCCTCAACCTGTTTACTGAATGTGTAATCGAACGAGTAATCGTTTCCGATTGCAGTGATGTTTGAAGTGTTTGCTGCAAGGGAAATTGCGGGAAGCGGTTTCCTATCTTTCATATATTTGTTCACGAATTCTGCAGCGAGATGGTTTGAATCGGATGCACTCCCGCCGTTTCCGCATATCAATAATTTTCCGTTGTTTTTGAAGCACGAAATTATTTTTTCAGCGGTTTTTTCAGTAGCCTGGAAAGTCGCCTCTGTTTTTTCGAGCACGGAGTGGTGTTCCTTAAAGTTTTTTAATATTTTTTTGCGGATTTCAGTCATCTTCTTTCACGCTCCATGTCTGCAGCCCTTTGAAATCGAATGAAAATGGAATGTGTGTTGCGCCCATTGATGCAAGGGCTTCTTTCACGTTTATTTCTTTGTCCGGATAACAGTAAAAAACCATGTGCCCACCTCCTCCTGCGCCGCTGATTTTGCCTCCAATGGCACCAGCATGAAGAGCTTTTTCGTACAATTTGTCAATGAATGGATTCGATATGTGTTTGCTGTATTTTTTCTTTTCCACCCAGCCTTCATGCAAGAGTTTTCCAAATCCTTCCATGTCGGCTTTGCTCAGAACGTTTTTCATTTCAATTGCAATTGCTTTTGCGGAATCGAATGCATTCAACACATCTTTTTTCTTTGTCAATAGGGATTTTGTTTGGTCCGCAATTATGTCATGACCCTGTTTTTCCCTTTTCCGAGTAAAAACAAGTATAAGGTTTTTTTCAAGCTCATTGAGCACGGCGGGTTTAAGCCTGAGCGGGTTCACTTTCACTTTGTTTTCTTTGAATTCAATGAAGTTGAATCCACCGTAAGCTGAAGCAAACTGATCCTGTTTTCCGCCTTTGATTTTCAGCCTATTTCTTTCAAGGTCGAATGCGAGCTGTGCGATTTTGTGTCTTGAAAAACCCATTTTATAAGCGGAGTTGAATGCGCCAATTAATGAAACAAACCCTGCAGCGCTCGAACCAAGACCGCTTCTTGGAGGAACGTCGTTCCTGAAAAATATTTCAAGACCGTCCTTAGGTTTTATTTCCATGAGAACTGTTTTAGCCAAATCAAAGTTGCCGTCCATTACGGTTTCTTCCATTGATTCCAAAAGCAGTTCAGTGGAACCATGAGTTGACATTTTGATGAATTTTGAGTCATGGGTTTTTAGTGAAGTAAATGAGTATTTGTTTATTGCTGTACTGATCACGCAACCGCCCCTTTCTTCAGGATAAGGAGAAACGTCCGTGCCTCCCCCTGCAAAGCTTATCCTTACCGGAGCCCTACTTCTTACTGAAACACCCATAAAATATGTTTATTCCAGGAATTCATTATAAATCTTGAGTGTTTGTTGGGCAATGCTCTCCCAAGAGTATTTCTGCTTTAGTTTGGCTGAATCACGTGAAAACTCTTCCAAAAGTCTTTTTTTCGAGAAAACTAGAGTTATGAGTTCGGCAAGCTTTTTAGTGTTTCCGGCATCGAAAATCAAACCTTTGTTTAGGACGAGATCTGGAAGGCCGCCGACATTCGAAACAATTAATGGTTTTTCAAATGCAAGTGCAATATTCCCAGGACCGCTTTGTGCTGCAAAATCTCTATACGGAAGAACCACCACATCCGCTGCAAAGAAAAAATTTTTTATATCGGAGGATGCAACGTAATCAAAGTATAAGAGTTTTTCCGGGATTCCGAAAAGGCTTTGCTCTATCTTGTTTTGCAGTTCTTCGTTCCATGGTTTTCCCACAATTACTAAGTAAATATCCTTGTTTTTTTCGCGAACAATTTTAAACGCTTCAATTAAATCCTCGATTCCTTTGTACGGGCGGATGTTGCCAAAGCAAAGCAGGACTTTCGCTTTTTCCGGAATATCGTTTTTTTCCCGTGCCTCGCGTTTCGTGAGTTCCTTGTCCCTGTAAAAATCATAAATTCCGTGCGGAATGATTTCAATTTTATTTTCCGGAACTTTGAAAAAATCCTGGAGCTGCTGTTTGTTGTTTTTGGTGTGGACAATGAATTTGTGTGGAACTAAAAAAATCACCCCTGACAAAAACTTGTCCGCAGAGCCTGATTCGTGGCCTATTACATTGTGGATTGTGCACACAATTTTTTTTCCACGCAATTTCGCGATAAATGCGATTGTGAAAAAAATCGGAAATAAATAAAAGGTCCACCAGTGGAAATGCAGGATTTCTCCTTTTGAAAAAAATCCCGCTGCAAACCAGCTGAATGGATTATACCACGCAAGCGTGTCTTTAACTACAATGTTTTTGTTGCTCGGCCTTTTGAACACCGGATCGTTTTCTTTTGTGGAACCTCCTTTGTAAAGGAATTCCGGGTAAATGTTTTTGAAATTATAAAATTCAACTTGAGTATGCTCTGATAGGGATCTTGTTTGTTCAATGCAGTAATCACTCACACCTTTTATGGGAGGAAGTGTTCCTACAAGAGTTATTTTTTTTACCATGTTAAATCAGTGTTTGGAAAAAAAGAATTTTTAATTGCCACGAATTCACTTGGCATAGAATTCCCCTATTTTTGAGCACACATACTTGATTTGCTCATCAGTTATTCCAACAAACATTGGCAATGATATGCTTGCTTCGCACAGCCACTCAGAATTCTGGAAGTTACCTTTCCGGTAACCAAATTCATTATACGCTTCCTGCAGGTGGATTGGCAACGGATAATTAATGGCGGTTTCAACGCCGTTTTTTTCCAAAAATTTTTGGAGTTCACTCCTGCGCTGGACTTTGATCGTGTAAAGATGGAAAACGTGTTTTACGTTTTTCGGGACAACCGGAATTTGGACTTGTTTTATTTTTGAAAGAAATTTTTCGTACTTGAAAGCGGCCTTAATTCTTTCGTTGTTCCACTTGTCAATGTAACGGAGTTTTGGAAGCAAAACCGCAGCTTGTATTTCATCCAAACGACTGTTCCAACCCAAGTACTGGTAAACATATTTCCCATTTTGACCATGAAACCTTATTTTGCGGAGCTTGTCAGCGTACTCCGTGCTGTTCACGTAAATCATTCCGCCATCACCATAACAACCAAGATTTTTTGTCGGATAAAAGCTCGTGGCGTTGAGGTGTCCGAATGAACCGCATTTTTTTCCGTTGATTTCTGCACCGAATGCCTGGGCACAATCCTCCACAACAAATAAACCGAATTTTTCAGAAATCTCCATTATTTCTTTCATGGGCGCGGGGCAACCAAACAAGTGAACAGGAATAATTGCTTTTGTTTTTTTTGAGATTTTTTTTTCAATTTGTTCAGGAATTATATTGAAGGTTTCTTTGTCAACATCAACAAAAATCGGGGTTGCACCAACATGCATTATTGCTTCAACATTCGCAGCGAAAGTGAAAGGAACCGTAATTACCTCATCGCCTCTTCCAACACCAAGAGCGGCCAAGCAAAGCTTTAATGCATCCGTGCCGTTTGCAACGGCCACAGCGTCAGGAACACCAATGTACTTGGAAACTTTTTTTTCCAGTTCCTTTACGTGCTCCCCCATTATGAGATGACCGGAATCAATTATTCCGGATATTGATTCTATTATTTCTTTTTTGAGAGGGGCTTCCTGTGGTTTTAAATCAACACGCGGAACATTCATATTTTTACTCACCATTAATCATTTCCGTAAACAGCATATTAATCATTTTTTGGTACAAAGAAAAGTAATTCCCGGGGAAAATAACCTAGTTGAAATGAGTGAAAGGAAACGCGGCTTGATTTTTATAATGGGCAGGCTGAAAACCCATTTATTCGAATGATCATGTTCAATTGCCAGACCCTTTTCTTTCAGTGACTCTGAAAGCCCTTTTCTCGTGAAAAAGCGCACGTGCGGATTATTAAGTTCGCTTGAGGAACCATACCATCTTTTTTTGACGATACCGTTTCCAAGGAAAATGTTTGCAAGGTCAATAATTGTGAACTCATTCGGCACATGAATAAGTATTGAGCCTTTCTTTTTCGTGATACGAATCATTTCGTCAAGCAGCTGCTCGGAATTGTAAATGAATTCCAGCACATCCTTGCACACAACCAAATCAAAATAATTGTTTTCATGAGGAAGCGGTTTTTCCAAATCATGTTGCTTTACATTAATCCCTTTTTTCTTTGCTGTTTCAAGCGATGCGGAATTATTGTCAAGACCGTTCACCTCATTGCTTTTCAAGTAGTGCTCCACAAGCAAGCCTGTTCCGCAAGCCACATCAAGGATTTTTTTTCCCTCAAGCGGAGGAAGAATCTTTTTGAACTCCCCCAGAACCTCTTTTGTACCTTTTTCTGTAACACTAACGTATTTGGTATAGCTTTCTGCACCCATTTTTTAGCCTAGCAATAATTTGCGGAAAAGGGTTTTAAAATGCGTTTGTCCCGAAAAACATGTTTTTGTACTAAAATGCTTTAATAATAGTTTCTGGCAGGAATAAATTGGTTTTAATGAAAACAATCATTATCTGCCCACGCACACCGCGCAAGAATTTTGGCGGCCTCGAAAATTATACAATGAGGATGGCCGCGAAACTAATAATGGAAAACGACGAGGTGGCGGTTTTCACAACGTCCACAGAACCGGGAAGTTATAATCACAACGGAGTAACGATAAGGGAGTTTCCTGTTTTTGCGCCTAATGAAAGTTACTATTTTTCGCTCGAAGCTTTTAATGCCCTGAAAAAAACTGATGCAAACATTATCCATTCAGTTGGATACAATAATCTCCTCACTTACGCGGCGCTACTCGCGAAAAAACCTTCCCAAAAATTAGTGATTTCAATTAACCTGAGCGGCGAACCGCCTTTTTTCAGAAAAATCCTGAATTTTTTTTATGATATAGCAGTAAATTTTTTTGCTCGACGCATTGATGCGGTAATCTGCGTTGGCAATTATGAGCTTCAGAATTTTTACAAAAGGCTGAAAGTCGGAAAAGAAAAATTTTCAGTTATTCCAATGGGGATCAATGTTGAGGAAATAAGGAAAGTCAAGGCCGGGAAAAAACAAGATTACATTTTCTCGGCAGGAAGGTTCGTGAAGGTGAAGGAATTTCACAACCTCATTCCTGCATTTGCAATGCTGGCAAAAGAAAAGCCGAATCTCAAGCTCATGTTAATGGGTTCTGGGCCGCTTGAAGGGGAACTCAAAAAAATTGCTTTTGAACAAGGGGTTTCAGATAAAGTGATTTTCGAGAAGCCTGTTCCTCTTGAAAGGGTTTCTGAACTCCACAAAAAAATGAAGGAATCCTTGATGTTTGTTAACCTCGTGGACTGCGGATATGAGGGAATCATTTCGATTGAGGCGATTGCGTGCGAGATTCCTGTCCTGCTTTGTGACAGCAAAGGTGTTTTGGAGTTCGTAAAAAAAGGCTACGCGCAAGCAATAAAAAACCCTAACGACCACGAAGAAATAATGGAGAAAATGAAGGAAATGCTTGAAAACCTCTCGAAATACACGCCAAAAAACCCGAAAATTTATTCCTGGGAAGAGGTAACACAGAAAACGTATGATTGGTACAAAGGGCTTCTGAAGGCCAAATAAAAAAAAGGTTTTGGTATGGGCATAGAATACAAGAAGCAGGAAAAGTGCAGAGTCTGCAGCAGCAACAATATGAAGCCGTATCTTGATCTCGGTTCAGTTCCATTAGCAAACAACCTTGTAACGGAGCAAACCATTCCAAAAGAAAAAAAATTCCCTCTGAAAGTTATTTACTGCAATGATTGTTCGCTTTCGCAGCTAAGCATAGTGGTCAACCCCGACATAATGTTCAGGAATTATGTTTACCGTTCATCGGTCTCGAATTTTTTCAAAAATCATTGTAAAGAGTGGGCCGGACAGTTGAACAAAAGCTTATTGAAAAAGAAGGATCTTGTGATTGACATTGCAAGCAATGATGGATGTTTATTGAAAGAATTTAAAGCCCTGGGAAACAATGTTCTCGGCGTTGATCCTGCAGTAAACCTCGCGAAAATTGCAAATGAAGAAGGAATTGAAACAATTCCTGAATATTGGGATCCAAAACTTGCAAAAGAGATTGTTAAAAAGCACGGAAAAGCAAAAGCGATTATTGCGGTTAATGTATTTGCGCACATTGACGATCTGCACTCAATGGTGGAAGGGGTTAAAATTGTGCTCGCTGATGACGGTTATTTCATGATTGAGTCCCCTCATCTCCTGAGCTTAATAGAAAAAACCGAGTTTGACACCATATATCACGAGCACCTTTCATACTTACTTATGAAACCTCTGAAGAAACTCATGGAATCCCATGGCATGAGGATTGCACGCGTGCAAAAATATGAAATCCATGGCGGTTCTATCAGGCTTTTTGTGGAAAAGATGGAGGGAAAGGATACTTCCGATGGCTCTGTGGAAAAAATAATCCGCGAAGAGGAAAAAGCAGGTTTGTTGGAGTACAAGAATTACGTGAACTTCGGGAAAAAAGTTGAGAAAATCAAAAATGATCTTGTTAAGCTCGTTGAAAAACTCAAAAAAGAAGGAAAGGTTGTTGCTGCGTTCGGCGCCTCAGCAAAAGGGAACACTCTCCTCAATTACTGCAACATAGGGAAAGAGCATGTGAATTTCATTGTGGATGACACTCCTGAAAAACAGGGGAAACTATATCCGGGGGTTCACATCCCGATTGTTCCGCGCTATGTTCTAGAAGAGAAAAAACCTGATTATCTGCTTTTGCTCGCGTGGAACTTCACCGCTGAAATAATGCAGAAAACCGCCGACTACAAAAAGCAGGGCGGTAAGTACATAATTCCTATTCCGGAAGTTAAGGTTATTTAGGATTTGAATGTGAATTTAGAATTGATTTATTAAAAGTTCGTGAAGTTGATGTTGTAATGCAAAAACATGCAAAAAAAACAAAGAAAGCAAAGCAAGGGGGAGAGTACATTTCAAAGCCCGACGTACCTTATTCTGATGCACGCGGCGGCCTTGATTATTACATCATGCGAGAACCCATAAACTGGGTTGGCGCACTTTACACGAAAAAAGGTTCAATAAGGGCAAACCATTACCACCCAAAGCAAGAACAGAAACTGCTTCTCGTTTCTGGAAAATGCGTGAGCGTTTACAAGAACCTGAAAGATAAGAACGCGAAGGTGAAGCAGCATCTTGTTGTGCCTGGGGATCTGGTTATTACCCCGCCAAATATTGCTCATGCAGTGATTTATCTAGAAGATTCAATTCAAATTAATTTAGTTCACGGCGAACGAAAGCCAACAAATTATGGAAAGCACACTGTTCCATACGAACTCGTGAAGCCGGATGAGAAAGAGAAATACATGAAAATGTACAAGTGACAATTTTCAAAATTACTTTTTTTCATGTCTGTGGAGCGCGGGAATGTATGAAGGAGTTAGGGAAACGAATTTTTTTCTTTTTCTTTCAGCATACTTCATGAACGCGTCAACATCATTTATTGTCTCGTGATAATAGACTTTGAAGTCTGTATCCCTGTAAACTGACGGGTGTGTTTCCACAAGGGTTTTTTGTAAATCAGCATAGAAAACTGTTTTTGCGTGGCTCCAGAAAAGCTTGTCTTCCGGCTTTCTCCCATCGCACCCTAAAATAAAAATTTCATCAACAATGGAGCATGATACTGGAAGCATGTATCCAACTAATGAATTGTTTGAAAGGTTCAAGTAGTAATTCTCTTGCGAAGGTATGTTTGAACCTGCAAAGAGTTTCATTGGAAATGCAACGAATTTTTCCTCGAGCTCCGGGTAAACCGAAATAAGGAAAGGCATTATATCAAAGCGTATGAGCGAGTAAAGCTCTTTTCCGTATTTCGAGAACAATTGTTCTCTAAACCTTGAAGCATAAATTGAAGGCCCCATATGATAAACAAAATCCCCGTGTACAATCGCAACTGGCTTTATGTGCCGCATCATTTTCTCATCATTCACCATTGTATTTGTTACAATGCTGAAGCCGTCTGAAAAATCAAATTCAAAAGCTTTTGAAACTGAAGGCCCGGTTCCAAAGACATAGGCTTTTTTGTATTTTGAAATCTGTTTCCTGAATTTTTCAAAATTTTTTTTCGCAACACCCAGAAGTTCCTGCATTTTTTCCTGCGGAACTGTTTCATTAAAGAGCCAGATGTAATTTCGCACTTCGGTCACAAGGAAATAATTTTTATCCACAATCCATACTTTATCAAGGTTCATGATCCATTGTGGAATCCTGAAGAGTTCTTTTGCGCGCCAGAGCAAAACCGCATCACTTTGCAGGACACTTCTGGAAAGCTCTTCTTTGCTCATTGGAGTTACAACAATTCTCTTATTTTTTTTAATGTAATTTTCCTGTGTTTGCGGAACAACCAGTTTTGAAAAATCCTTTATGTGTTTTGACAGCTCTGATGAAATCGGAATCGTGATTTGGGCTTCTGAATAGCTTTTTTCAGGAAAATACCAGTTTGCTCTGTTGAGAATATCTGAAAGAGCTTCTTCGTTTTCAATGAGCGGATAATAAATAAGATTTTTCAGAAGTTTTTTCCCTTTAACTTTTACTTCGAGTTCGCGCGCTGCACGAAATGCGGTATCAAACAAGCGCCTAAGTAGCCTATGCATATCGACACCACGTTCAGAGCTGGCCGCCATTAACGTCAATTGTGGCACCATTGATGTAGTTTGCTTCATCTGAAGCTAGAAAAAAAATCACGTTTGCAATCTGCATTGGTTCTGCAATATAACCCAATGGAATAACTTTTTTAAGTGCTTCTTCCTTTTCCGGAGTTAACACACTTTTCAGCATTTCAGTCCGGGTTTGCCCCGGAGCAACACAATTAACATTTATTTTATGCGGCCCGAGTTCATACGCGAGCTGCCTCGTAAGGCCTATAAGAGCAGCTTTTGCGGAAACATAGTGGACACCGGCAAATTTGCTGTTTGATCTTCCGGCGATTGAGGAAACACTGATTATTTTCCCGTAATTATGTTTTTTCATGAACGGGGCAAGGTACTTGCACATAAGAAAGGCATTCGTGAGATTGTTGTTGATTATAAAGTTCCATTCTTTAAGGCTTATTTCATCAACTTTTCCCGGTTCCACAATGCCGGCACAATTAACCAGGACATCCGCACGGGAATGTTTTTTCACGATGAATTTTACCATACGCCGCACTTGGTTTTCGTTAGAGAGATCGCATTTGTAAGAGTACGCGTTGAATCCTTTGCCCTTAAGTAATTTACATTTTTTTTCTGAGCCTGATCTTGAGACAAAGTAAGTAATGTCTTGGTTCCGCGCAAATTTTTCGGCTGTTGCCTCGCCAATTCCTTTTGATGCACCAGTCACAATTACAATACGCTCATTCATTTTATTCCCTCTTTCAAATAAATGTGCGGCATGTCCCTTGCTCCGTGCGCCAACCTTATTCCGGGATCATTGCTCGTGCACAAAATCATGTGCGGTGTTCCCTTGGGCAAAAAAACCACGTCATTCTTTTTTGTGTGAACAATTTTAACTGAACCGTCCTTGTCCTTTATGTGCCAGTCAAATGCCCCATCGAGAATAATCCACCACTCGTCTTTTGTTGTGTGGAAATGGTACCTGCACCCTTCCTCTTTTCCCTGGCAGATCACTGCTGCCTGATCAGAGTCTGAATAAATGAGAAGATAAGACCAAGGGGGTTTCCCCATTTTCTTTTTTATTTCATCAAAGTTAACATGTCTCTGGTTAAAGGAATCACCTTCAAATTTTCCTACTCCGTCACCTTTCATTACTTTTTTTACATCCGCATCAATGAATGCAATGCCTTCATTGTAGTAAAAGTTCGGCCTGTCCTTGAAAGTGTGCCTGTTCGCGAGAACAGATTCAACCAAATGAAGTTCCTCCCAATTGTCAATGTCGAGACCTTCAATCTTGTTTATCGGAAACAAACTCGTTTTGCCAACATAAGTAGGACCGCGTTCTTTAGGATCGTCTTTTTCATATGATTCAATGAAGCTTTTTGTTTTCCATGCGGTTAATGCCCAACTCGTGAGCTGGATTGGGGGAAGTGTTTGTGTTGGAACCTTTATTGCTGGATCAAAATTAACCGGCTTTCCGTCTATGTAGGATTCAACTTTTTCCTCGACAACAGAAAACATTGAATCGTAATCTTCTTTCACCATTTTTTCCACGAATTTTTTTATTGTTTCAGGCGTGAGCAACGGAGAGGTTGTATGGATGAGAAACATGTGATCGGCTTTCACGTTTTTCATGAAATCATAAAGGAAATGATCATGGGTCTGACACCTCACATTATCGCATTTTTGTGACTTGTTCTTCATTTCACAATTAGAACCGCCTCTTTTTGTGGAACGCTCGTAAAACTTGACACCGAAATCCTTTGCGAATCGCTCGAATATTTTATGCTCGGAATTCAAGTAAATTTCGTCAAAAGCCCCGGAATCCTTGCATGCCTTGATAACATAATATGCGAGCGGCTGACCATTTACGAGGAGCAGGTTTTTGTCTTTCACTCTTGTGCTTCCGAGGAGAAGCGGTATCATTGCTATTTTTTTCGGCATTAAAAAACCACTTAAACAGTACTTTTTTATGGTTAATAGGGTATTTGCATTCTGAGTGTTTAAAAGCCTTATCTGACAGAGAGGTTTCGCCACTTGTACCAAAAATCTTCAAAGAAACTTGGAAGTAGTAATATTAAAGCAAAAGAACTGATTTTCCTGCGTGGTTAAAATTGAAACTAAATATTGAGCTATTGGGTTCGTCGTTTTATTATACTTTGAACAGGGTAGCCTTAAAGCTGTTTGAGGTTCTTTCGCTGTGGCTGCTTGTGAAGCTTCTCCCAAAAGAGCAAATAGCATTCATAGGAATAGCAATGGGTTTCATTGCACTGCTTAACATCCTGAACATCCTTCCGTACAGGCGCATCTTCAAGAGCTTTGAGGAAGTCAACAAACGGTTCTCAGATCATTTATCTTCCTACATTGTTTTCTGGTTCCTGCAGTCAACTTTAATGCTTGGCATTGCCCTCATAACAGCATTTTTTTATGTTCAAAGTGGTTTTGCGCAGGAAATATTTTTGGTTATGACAGGACTATCAATTGCATTCTTGTTCGGTAATCTCCAGCTGCTTTTCCAGGAAATGTTTTTCGTGAAACTAAAGCAAAAGACCGCAACGATTTTCAACTTAATTTCAATGGTTGTTTTTCTTGGTTCGCTTGCGCTTCTTTTGTTTTACCCAAGCATTGAGCTCTATGTTTCGCTGATAATTCTAAAAGCAGTGCTTACGTGCGCAGGTTTTTTTCTGCTTTCAAAAAAAGAAATCGGTTTCGTGTTTCGCATTGCTTCGGACTGGAAAAAACTGTTGAAAGATGCACTCGCTGAGTTTGCCGTATTTGACCACCTTATCGGGGCGTTCATTGAAATCATAACTAAGAGCTATCTTTTTGTGCTTGGCTTTTTCGTTGCATACACTATTGCTCCAGATTATTATACGATTGTTATTGCAGATTATACGATCGCACTTTTAATGGTTAATCTCCTGACTTTCTTCCCACTTATAATTTACAGGGTCTCAATGCTGGCAATGACGCGCGTATCAACAAAAGAGGGGCTTGAAAAGGTGCTTTCTGCATTCACAAAATATTCCGCAATTTTTTCACTGGTGCAATTGGTTATTTTTGCCGCGCTTTTGAATCCGCTTCTCAGTTTTTTCACTGATGGAAATATTGGCAATTCAGAATTATTTGCGCTTGTGCTTGGAATAGGCACGACAGTTTTCAACATTGGTTTACCAATCCATGCAACTGCGGTTCTAAAATCAAGTATCGCCGATTACTTCAAAAAAATAATTTTTCCTGTTACTTTGCTTTCTGTCGCAGCATATTTTTTTGTTTCCGCATTTTTTGAGCCTGTTTGGATAGGCATCGTTTATATTTTTGCAGCGGTTGCCGTGAACGCTCTTGCATATTTGCATGTGAAGCGCAATGTCGGCATTTCTTTGCAGAAAGTTTTCTTTTATGCTGAAGAAAAGGAGGCAATTGACCATGTTTTAGAGAAGCTTGGCCTTAAGAAAGAGATTCGAAAATAGGATTGAACCAACTTATATTAAAAACAGAAAAAACATTTATTACTGAAACTGATTTGAGCAAAAAAAAGGTGTTTTGAGTGCTTGCGTTCGCGAAAAAAATGGTTGTTGGAGCCGGTAAAAGGCACATGGAACATTATAGGCACTCGCATCTGAAGGTGAGTTATAAGGACAAGTTCAATCCAGTTATAAGGCAGGATACGAGTGTTGAGCAATTCATACGCACCAAGATAAGGAAAAAATTTCCCGGCCACGGAATTTTAGGAGAGGAAGGAACGAATATTAAGGCAAAGAACGGGTTCATGTGGGTTATAGATCCGCTTGATGGCACAATAAACTACATTAGAGGTTTCCCTTATTTCACTGTTTCAATCGCACTTTTGAAGAACAACAAACCTTTTCTTGGAGTGGTTTATAATCCAAGCTCGAAAGAGCTTTTCTCTGCACAAGTAGGAAAAGGCGCATTCAAAAACGGGAAAAAAATTAGTGTAAGCAGGATCGCAAGGCTTTCCGATTCATATCTTTCAACGGGATTTAGGTACAGGCGCGGAAAAGGATTTACAGGGCCATTGAAAAAAATAAAAACTGTTCTTGAGAAAGTCATGGTTATAAGGAGGACTGGCTCGGCTTCAATGGATCTCTGCAATGTCGCTTCCGGCGTCTTTGATGGATTCTTTATGTATGACACTAAAAAATGGGATGTAATGGCTGGCGCTCTTATTGTAAGAGAAGCGGGCGGAAAGTTCTCGCTGAAGGAAAAAAAAGACAATGAAATGGATATTATTGCAACAAATAACAATATTCATAACCAAATAAAAAAAATGTTGAAGTGGTAAAACAATGGCTAAGAAAAAAAAGTTTAAGTTGTATATAACAGACTATTTCAGGCGCAACATAAAATTGGATAAAAAACTCATTGGCAACAACATTGAAGTAAAACTATTACAAGAGACAGATGAAAAAAAAATGTTTCCAACAATTAGAGATGCTGACGCAATAATTGTTGACAAAACCAAAATCACTGAATATACGTTGAGTAGGATCCCGAACTGTAAAATAATCGCACGCTTCGGAATAGGGTATGACAATGTTGATATCCATGCAGCGGGAAAGCACGGGATTTATGTTGTTAATTGTCCGGACTTCTGCCATGAAGAAGTGGCTGACCACGCGATTGGGTTAATGCTTTCCATGTCAAGGAACATTGTTGGCTACAACAACGGGCTTGCGAAAGGCGATTCAAAGCACTGGAGGCCGTTCGGATTGGCTTCAACAAAAAGACTGAGGAACAAAACAATAGGAGTAATTGGTTTGGGAAGAATAGGCAAAGAGGTTGCGAAAAGGTGCCGACCTTTCCGATT
>DASRUN010000053.1:0-12931 GCA_035655435.1 archaeon
GCGGATGGCAGAGAGAACACCAGAACAGTTAGCTGAATTTGAAATGCGAAGACAAGCAGATAGAAAAAAAACTGCTAATGACAGATAAATACTCAGTTCTCAACATAACCGTCATTCAGAATTCAAATTCTTTTTATCGGAAGTGGTTTGCTTCCACAACTCGTTCCTCTTAAAACAAAATAACACTCATTGCTTTAGGGGCTGATTTTAATTGTATCAAAGTGTCAACATTTTTGAAAAGGAGTTCGCGCGCGAATCTATTTTTACGGACAGGAACATGATAACACAGCATTATACGCCGAAAGTTCTTCCTTTTCGCGATAATCAAATAGAAAAAATTTCAGGATTGCTTTCACAAACCCTCAAAGAAAAAAAAGCGGATAATCTTTTTATTTACGGAAAAACAGGAACAGGAAAAACAAGCGTTACAAAACATGTAATGCACCAATTGCTTGAATTTGCCGGCTCGAAAAACATCCCTGTATGCGGAAACTATGTGAACTGCAGGAACCACAATTCAAAGTACAGGATTTTGATCAAAATAGTGAAGGATTTGTATCCGGAAGAAAACTTTTTGGGTTTTTCCGCTGCCTTTGTGTATGAAAAACTGCTTGATTTTGCGCGCAAAGGAAATCACATTGTACTTGTCCTGGATGAAGTGGATAAAGTAAAGGATTTGGATGAACTTATTTACGGTTTGACAAGAAGCAATGATGAACTTTCAAAAGGAAGCATTTCCATCATAGGAATTTCTAATAATTTGATGTTCAAAGATCGCTTGGATCCAAGAACTAAAAGCAGTTTGTGCGAACATGAAATGATTTTTGCTCCTTACAATGCACAGGAACTTTCCGAAATTTTGAGACAACGCGCTTCAATGGCTTTCAAAAAAGGGGTTGTGGAAGAATCGGCAATTAACCTTGCTTCTGCAATTGCGGCACAGGAATCAGGAGACGCGAGAACCGCGGTAATGCTTCTTCTTCGCGCGGGAGAAATAGCGGATAAAAAAGAATCCTCAAAAGTAACTGATATAGAAGTGAAAAAGGCGAAAAATCAGGTGGAAGAAGAAATTATTTTCAACATGATTTCAACTCTTCCTGAGCAAGAGCAATTGGTTTTGTATGCGATTGCATCGCTTTCATTGCACAAAAAACCGTTTCAAAAAATTACAGGAGAAACAGAGGAAGGAATACTTTTTTCCGGAGAAATTTATGATGAATATTGTAGGATTTCGAAAAAATTCAAGGAAACAAGCGTTTCAGCGCGCTGGTACAGACAGTACATCAGCGAACTTGAAATGTACGGGTTAATAATTTCAACAAACTCCGGAAAAGGAATTAAAGGACAAACAAGATTGATAAAATTAGGTTTTGATGCGCAGAAAATAAAGGGTTTGATTGAAAAGGAATTGGCGGAATGACCAAATAGAATTTAATACTGAAAAACAGTATTCAATTGTATGCCCGTTGCAAAAAGAAAAGCCAGAAAACCTATTACCACTATTCACCCTCTCTCATTGAAAGGCGTAAAAGAGCATTATAGAAGCGACTTCTCCAGACTTTTTCCGTCTCTTGCAAACACTATTTTGGCGAAGCAGTTTGTGGAAATACAAACCAGCAGATTCATGAACCAATCCGAAAGGCATTTTGCAATAATAGCACTTCTCGAAAAGGCAAAAAGAAGAATGAAGTCAAAAACCGAGCACGAAACCGCGAAAACATTTATTAGGAAATTGAAAATAATTCCCGCAGAAAAAAACGAAGTGGCGAGAAGAAGAAAACCTGGAAGATCGCCAAAAAGATAAATTTATTTTTTTAAACTCAATTGTTTTTTCACAAGAACAGCAATTTTTGGTGTTAAAACTTTTTCCAAATCCTTTACATCGATTTTTTTCACATCAGCAATGCTCTTTATTCCGACATTGAATAATCTTCTCGCGCGAACCCTTCCTATTCCGCGCAATTCGCACAATTGAATTAATTCCTCTTTTATCCCATATTGCAATCTTTTGCGCATTTTGTTCAAACCCGAAAAATGTTTTTCCATTGAAAGGGTTTTTGCCAATTCAAGCGAGGAATAGGTGAGCCAATCGGCATTTTGGAGCTTTGCGCGCAATATTCCCGGCTGTACTTTGAATGTATCCACAAGGTTTTGTTCTTTTACTTCCAAAATCCAATCTTGGAGCATTAGAGAAGTCCAATATTTATCAACAAGATCATTATCAGAGAACATTTCCGCATCAACATCTAATGGAATAAGGGATTTTTGTTCCTGGAGCTTTTCCCATAATTCGGCCTGATTTTTTCCCGTAACTCTTATCAGCGGGAAAAATTCTATTGTGTTTGAGATAGTGAAAAGATAGGAAAGATCATTGTATTTTTCTTTTTTCATTGCATTGATTATTTTGAATGCGGAAATCGGATCTAAATAAAGTTCTGTAACGCGCCTTCCTAACGGAGTTGCATCAATTCTTTTTTCGCTTGTTTTTAGAAAACCCATTTCCGCGAGCTCCGCAACAAGCTTTGTAATTTTTGTAAAAAGCGAGGAAGCGTTTCCGGATTGTTTTGCATAAAATGTTTCTGAAAAAAATCTATCAGCAGAATCTAAATCAAAAACAAATCCTGTGGAAATTACGGAAAGGAGATGAAACCTTAATGCGGATTCATTTGCCAATTGTGATTCAACGTTTTCTATTTCCCCTTTCACAAAGTATTCAATGTAATCATCTTTTTCGAACTCGGTTTTTGCAATCAAAATTGCCTGTCCTTCAGTATCGTATTTTGGCCTTCCCGCGCGACCGCACATTTGTTTGAATTCTGAAACAGGAATCCGTTGCATTCCATAACCTGAATATCTGTACGGAGAGGTTATGATAACTCTGAAGGCGGGTAAATTAATACCGGCTGCCAAGGTAGGCGTCGATGCAATGAATTTTAAGAGACCTTTTTTGAACAATTCTTCTATAATTTCGCGCTGCTTCATCATCAAACCAGCATTGTGAAAACAAACTCCCTCTTTCACCAAACCTGCAATTGTATTGCATTGTTCGGTTGGTTGTTCGAGAACGCTAAGAATTTTTTTGGATGCTTTTTCCAATTCAATTTTTTCTGAAGGAGTTAATTTCGGAAAAGTGATTTTTGCGAGCTTTCGCGCATTGGCTTCGCTTGATTTTCGAGTGTTTGCAAAAACCAATGCTTGTTTTCCTTTCTCTAAAGTATTTTTTGCAATCGCGAGAACTGCTTCGCTTTCGGAACCGATTTTTTCTGTTGTATCAATGAAATCTATTGAATCATCAAAAAATACCCCTTCTTTGAGGACAACCGGCCTATAATTGGATTCAACTAAATCCGCTTTGAGCCACTCTGATAGTTCTTTTGCATTGGGAATTGTAGCACTCAAACCAAGGGTTTTCATGTTCTTGTTCAAAAAACGCAATTTTGTAATAACCATTTCCAATGTAACTCCGCGATCTGTTCCCAAAGAATGGATTTCATCAACCGCAAGCAAACCTATTTGTGAGAGCCAATCCGCATTGTGGTTTAGAAGGCTATTAAGTTTTTCGAACGTTGTAAAAATAACATCTTTGGAGGAAAGGAATTTTCCGCTAGAATCCAAATCTCCGGTGCTTAGAACGCATTTGATGTCCAAAGGCTCTGAATATTTTCTTTTAAAATCATTGTAATGCTCGGAAGCAAGTGCGCGCAATGGACAAGTGTAAATTACTTTTTTTCTATTTATGAGAATTGATTGGAGCGCTGCGAGTTCTGCAACTACGGTTTTTCCTGAAGCGGTCGGAGAACTAACAACAATATTTTTTTCCAATAACCCCGCATCAAGTACTTTTTGTTGCATTGGGTTGTAGGAATCGAAAGCGTTGTGCTCCTTAACCAGGTTGATTACGTCCATAAAAAAATCTTAGGGGAAGGGTTTTAATGGACCGCTATTGCAACCTCTGAATCATATTCCTTGAGGGCAAGGTGCTCGTATGCTTTTTGGAGCGCGAGGATTGCTTTGGGAATTTCATTCAATTTCATGGAATTGGTTGATTTCCATTGTTCTCCAACTTTGTAATTCTTTTGGAGTGAAACATTGTGGAAAACATTCCCTTCCTTGGTTTCATTTTGCCAAACCGAAACCTGAATGCTTCCGGCACTGAATTTTGCAATCGGGGGTTTGGATTCTTTCATGCATAAACCCCCCTTACAAGCCCT
This sequence comes from archaeon, assembly GCA_035655435.1. Lineage (GTDB taxonomy): Archaea > Iainarchaeota > Iainarchaeia > Iainarchaeales > Iainarchaeaceae > UBA493. The sequence goes on from DASRUN010000053.1 coordinate 4,212, forward strand.
CTCCAAATTCTATTTCTTGGGTTTTTTGTTGGTTCTGCTTTTTCTACAAATCTCATGATTCTGAATTCGTACATCAGATCACCTCTGAAACAAAATGAGTTTGAGGTGTTTATAAAGAAAAGGAAGGGGTTCGGTGCCGGTGCGGATTTTTAAAGCACGGATTGGAAATAATTTAATGGACAAAAAATCTAGCTCAAAATTCAAGATTTTTAAAGCAAAGGAATTTGATGAAAATTATAAAGAACTTGAAAAATCTGATAAAAATCGTGTTGACAAAATTCTGAATCAGCTTACAGACAATGGAGATATTACAGGAAAACCGCTTGGAATGGATTTTTTCAGGGAGAAAAAATTTGGCGGAAAAAGACTTTACTATTTGGTTTACAAAAAGGTTTTTGTTATACTGGTTGTTTCTATAAGCAACAAAAAAGCGCAACAAGCAACCATTAATGAAATAATAAAAAACCTGGCAGAATATCAGCAATCGGTTTTTGAAACTTTAAAAAAAGAAGGGCTTATTTAGACGGTTTCCACTCGGAAATTCTTCCGGCTTTGATGTCCTCTAAACCGCGCCTGATGCTTTCCACCAGTTTTTTATCTATCTTTGCTTTCTTTTTGAGAGAATCATATTTTTTCTTTGATATTGTCACTGTTTCCATACAAAAAGTACTTCCTTCAAGAATTTAAACTTTTTGAAATTCTTATTTCGTGAAAAAAGTTCAGTAAGGCTGAATGGTGGGCTTTGATTTATACCAATGGCCTCTAATTTTTATATATCTGGCAATTGGCTTATCATGACTATACCATTCTGTGTCTTTCACATAAGCAAACACAACAGGCGGATCTTTACGTTGATTTTTGTAGATTATTCCCTCCACATGCTGAGGAGATTGACCTAAACGACTCCCATAGCGTAACGCATCTTCAAGATCACTTATAAGTTTAGTGTGTTTAACTCTAAATGGTTTTCTTTGCAGAAAACCAAATTCGTCAGCCTTCTTTGCTAAAGCGTCCTCATTAGATCTGGACTTTATGACTCCAGAAGAATTGAATAAATTTTCATATTTTCTTTTATTTGCAGACATAATATTCAATATCAGCACAGAGAAATTAAATAATTACTATTGTTCATTCCTTCGCCCACTTTTTCACGGCTTCAAGAGAAGAAATTTCTTGATTGATTTTTCCCAATTTTTTTCCAATATCATCTAATTTTGAGGTGGACATTTCGCTTCTGAAATTTTGGAGTTCGTCCGCGTACTTCGCAACTTTCTTGTCGTCTTTGTAAACAATGCTGTTCTCTACAGTTTCAACAAGATTTTTTCTGTACTCCAAATCATTCACGAACATTTTCACCATTGGTTTCCATCTCGGATCTGCAACCAAATGAACCGGAATTTGAACTTTTTCCGAATCCGCCTTGTAATCCGAATCCATTGTTTTTTTTGCAACATGCTGCCAGTACAATGGATCTTTAAATTTCAGCAGTTGGTGCTTTGAATGATAATTTTTTGCTTCGCTGAGTTTTTTGCTCCAATCCCTTGATTTTGATTCGTAAACGCTTTTCAGAGCCTGGAGTTCTTTCAATTGGTCCTCTATTCTTTGCGGAGAGGGATAAACAAGTTTTGGCCATTTGCCGTTGCTTTTCACCGCGCTTATTACTCCGCCGCGCGCAAAATATTTTTCCAATGCATTATAGCGATCATCCTTTGGAACCACGAATTTTTCGTTGAACGCTGTTATCGAACTTATGATATTGCTTGCCATCTAAAGGAGAGAAGGCTGAATCGGTTAATAAACTTTGGGGGAAAAACGAGATTGATAACTCCGCATGTAAATGACTGTTTTACACTATGTGGAAAGGCGGAAAAAATAAGAAAAAGATATACTTATAAAAAGCAGCATATACGTATATTATCATGGGCAATATAACCATTGGTTTGAGCGATGAGGATGAGCTGCGGCTGAGAAGGCTGGCAAGGGAAAGGTTTTCGGGAAAAAAGGGCTCTCTCGCAAAAACCGTGGGCATCGGCATAAGGAAGCTTGAACAGGAAAAATCCGTCGAAAGTTCGAAAAACATGCTTTTGAGAATCATGGACAAGGGTTTCAAACTTGGAAAAATAGCCGCAAAGCACAGGAGTGAGTTATATGACAGATAGATTTCTTGTGGATTCAAATATACTTGTTTATGCATTTGACAGCTCGGAAAAGGAGAAGTTTGAAAAGGCAAAAAAATTCCTGAAAGAATCCATGGGAAATGGAAACGCATTTCTGAGTGCACAAAATCTCGCGGAATTCCACGTGAATATTACCAAGGGAAAAAACGGCATTCGGAAAAAAACATCCATTGAAATTACTGAAGCGCTTTCGGAGCAGTTTAACATTGTCAATTACAATGAAAAAACCGTCGTAAAAGCAATCGAAACAGAGGATGAACACAAATCGCATTTTTGGGATTCGCTTCTTGCGGCTACAATGCAAGAAAACGGAATCCGGACAATTTACACGGAAAACACCAGAGATTTCAAAAAAATCCCGTGGATTAAGGCAATCAACCCCGTGATATAGAAAAAAAAATTGAAGTAGGGTGTTGTGATTTTCCATATAATTTAAAGCCTTCTTGTAATGGAAATAATAAACAGAAAAGGTGATTTGACAATGTTTCCGGGAATGGGCGGAATGGATCCGCGTAGAATGAAAATGATGATGAAGCAAATGGGCATCAAGCAGGAAGACATTAATGCCACACGAGTTATTTTTGAATTAGAGAATGGAAAAATTATAATAGAAAATCCTACGGTTTCCGCAATAGAAATGCAGGGACAAAAAACTTATACTGTTACGGGAAACGCGGTTGAGGAAAAAACAATTCCGGAAGAGGATGTAAAAATGGTTGCTGAACAGGCAAAGGTCTCCGAAAAAAACGCCAGGAAAGCACTCGAAGAATCCGATGGAGATATTGCTGAAGCAATCTCCAAACTGCAAGAGTGAATTTGAACATCTTATTCTATAAAAGAATCAAAGTAGCTATGAGCAAACCATTAAATATAAAATAAATTAATTGATCCATATGCCTTTGCCCAATATATTAAGAAGAAAATTTAGGAAAGAAGGGAGAGTAGAAATTCCTTTGAAGAAGGTTCCGTTTTTGGAACTACTTCGAGATGGCATGCAATCAATTAAAAACAGACCTGTACTCACCGCAGATGCTAAAAGACTAAGAGATAGAACCACCGGATTTGGATTTCTCCCAAAATATCAATCTAAAACTAAAGACAATACCGCCGGAGCAATTAAGTTGGAGCGCCATGGCACTGTAGAACATTTTGATATAAAGGGACAACGAAGGATCACAAGAAGCGGCAAAGAGTTTGATAGAAGAGAAGGCAAACGTGACAAAAGAGCTAATCCTGTTAATAGACGGAACCAAACAAGACGAACCGTAACGGATGACGATCGAGCATTATATCCAGAAAAATGGAAATAGTGGAAATTACAAAATTAAAATAAATTATTTGAAAAATATGGACTGATTAATTGTGGAATTTCGAACTGAGAAAGATTCTCTTGGAACAAAAAAAGTTCCGAAAAATGCGTATTACGGAGTTCACACTCAGCGCTCAATAGAAAATTTTTCTATTTCTCAAAAACTTCCAATTGAACTAATTTATTCGTCAGTGAAAATAAAAAAAGCTTGCGCGAAAGCGAATTCTGAATTAAATGATTTGGATGCAAAAAAAGCAAAAGCAATTCAAAAAGCGTGCGATGAAATTCTTCGAGGAAAATTTGATGCAGAATTTCCACTTGGAATTTTTCAAGCAGGTTCCGGGACAAGCACGAACATGAATGTGAATGAGGTTATAGCGAATCGTGCTTCGGAAATTTTGGGAAAAGAAAAAGGGTCAAAATTTGTTCACGCGAACGATGATGTGAATAAAGGACAAAGCACTAACAACGAATTTCCTTCCGCGATTAGAGTTACAGCAACGGAGCAAGGTGTTTTGCTTTTGCGGAATTTGGATTCTTTGGAGCGCGAACTCGGAAAAAAAGGAAAACAATTTTCAAAAATCCTCAAATCAGGCAGAACGCATTTGCAGGATGCAGTTCCAATAACTCTTGGACAGGAATTTGATGCTTATGCTTTCGCGCTGAGAAAACATTCAAAGCGGATCAAAAGCGCGTTGGAAAATGTGAAGGAATTAGGAGTTGGTGGAACTGCAGTTGGAACGGGTTTGAACACGCGAAAAGGTTTCCGCGAAAAAATCGTGAAGCATTTGAATGCTGACACAAAATTGGGTTTTAGGGTTACAAAGAACGGAGTGGAGGCAACGCAATTTCTAACTGATATTGGAACACTTTCCAGCGCAGTGAAAAATCTCGCGGTTGATTTGAACAAAATTTCTAATGATTTAAGGTTATTGAGTTCGGGCCCGAAAACAGGTTTTAATGAGATAAATTTGCCCGCGGTTGAACCGGGTTCTTCTATAATGCCTGGAAAAGTGAATCCTTCAATTTCTGAAGCAATGAACATGGCGTGTATTAAAACAATGGGGAATGATTATGCGATTACTATTGCATGCTCCGCTGGCCAGCTTGAGCTTAATACCCACATGCCGCTCATTGGCGCGAACATGCTTGATTCTTTGGAAATAATGAAAAATGCAATGAAAGATTTCTCCGAGAAATGTGTGAAAGGGATTACCGCGAATAAAGAGCAAATGAAATATTATGTTGAGCATTCCGCCGCATTGGGAACTGCTTTGAATCCATTGATTGGTTATGATAAGGTTGCGGAATTAGTAAAGGAATCTTTGCGCGAAAACAAATCCATCAAAGAACTCGTGCTGGAAAAGAAATTGCTTTCAAAAAAAGAAGTTGAAAAATATTTGAACCCGCAAAACTTGACGAAACCGAATTTGTGAAAATCAGCTTTCAGAAATTTCCAATTCTTCCTGCGTTTCCTGCGCTTGAATATCCGTTACTCCGCTTCTTTCGGAAGCATTCATTATAATTGTGAGCGAAACCTCATCGCCTGCTTTTCTATCAATAGAAACAAATGCACTGAATGAACCTTGTGGAAGCGCAAATGTGAGGTTTTGATCCGAAACGAAAACGGAATCCGTTTCCACAACAGCTTTCTGGAGAACCTCAATTGTGATTCCGTTTGCGGATTCAATAGAATTGATTGCGTTCAAAAAATCGGTTTTGTTTCCTATAATCGTTCCTTGGAAAGAAACCATTGGATCTTCAATTGAAGAAACTTTAAAATCCAAGGAATTCAATTGCGTTTCCAAAGAACTTTTGAATTCCGCATAATCAACATTTGCATCCGTTGTTATCATTGTAAATCCGGAGGAAAGCTGATTGTTGTAAGAGGAAATTCCTTCAAAGCCGTTCAAAAAAGTTTCCAAATCCTGTGCGAAAAAAGAATTCGAATCCGTGAAATTCACGCGCAAATCATTTGATGTTGGAGCAACAAGAAGGGAAGAATTTGAAAATTGTGTTTCCAAAGAAGTTTTTGCTGAATCAAGTTTTTGGCTTTGTGTTATCGAAAGAGATGATCTTACAAAGAATTCTTCTTCGAGTTTACTCAGAGTAAATGCTCCATCAAAAAAGTAAAATTGCGGGTTGTTTGTTAGGTTTGATTCTTCAAAAGCTATCATCTCCACTATTGCCTGTCCTTGGAAAACCGCACTCAGAGAAACAATTAATTCATCTCCAATAACAGAGTTTGTTGTAATGTAGGCTTGTGTTTGCGGATTCGGAAAAGTATAATTTTGGTCTAGGTCAAGAGAAGGGTTTGTGAATGTAACATTTGGAGGAAGGGATACAAGTGCTTGTACAAACATTTGTGCCCCTGAAAGGTTTTCCAAAGTATTCAATTTGGAAATTATTTCACCTATTTTGTCGATGCTTGAAAGCCTGAGCTCCGCGCGGAAGTTTTCCGTTCTTCCGGCTTGTACCGGAACTATTTGCGAATTTTCAGCGGAAAGAATTCCATCTATTAATTCAAGCTCCTGCTTTACAATTGCAACATTATTTTGGTCTGTTGTCCCTACAAGAACCGCTGTTGGAAACAATTGGATTACTTTTGCTTGGATGTTGGATGCCTGGTAATTAACCTGAGTTGTCTGCTGATTTTGCGGATCTGGGTTTACGGGGGTTTGCGTGGCCGGGTTATTGTTCGCACTAATGAGGAAACCTACTGTAGAGGTAACCATTATGAAGGCTATTACTAAGGACCAAAGCTGGTTTTTTGTGAGATGCATTTTCAAATAACCTTTAAAATACTATTCAAAGCTAAAATTATACGAATTAAAGCATTCAATTTTTGTGGAAAACACTTTAAAAAAACAGCTTTTTGGAAAGTATTTTTATGAAAGAAAAAAACATGGTTATGCTCGAATTTACCGGAAAAGAAGTTAGTTCGGGGAGAATATTTGACACAACAAGCGAAGCAACCGCAAAACAAAATGGTTTGTACAGAGAAGGCGGAGTGTTCAGGGCAATTCCGGTTATAGTTGGAAACGGAGATGTTCTTTCGGGTTTGGATGAAGCTTTGAAGGAAATGCGGGAAGGGGAAACAAAAAAAGTAAGGCTTTCTCCGGAAAAAGCTTTTGGAAATAGGAAAAGCAATTTGATTGTTGTTGTTCCTTTGCAGGAATTTCGCACAAGAAAAATACAACCTGTTCCGGGTTTGATTGTTGATTTGAACGGAAATTACGGAAGGGTTCAAACAATTTCAGGGGGAAGGGTTAGGGTTGATTTGAACAATGATCTTGCCGGAAAAGAGGTTGAGTATGAAATTAAAATTACAAAAGAAATAACCGATTTGAAAGAAAAGGCCGAGTTGCTCACACAAAAATTTTTTCCATTGAGGAATGAAAAAGTCCAAACCAAAATTGAAAATGATGTTTTGAAATTAAAATTTCCAAGCAAAGAAATTGCAAAACAATTAACCCCATTGATCGTTCCTTTCACTCAGTCCATGAAACAGGCGCTCCCGGAAATCAAAAGCGTGGAAATGGATGATTCGTTTGAAGAAAAGCCGAAAAAAGAAAACAAAAAAGAATAAATACTGGCACTGAGTTTATTTTTTATGGTAGGACATCACGGAAGAACGCATTTTGATAGAGAAAGAAAACGGGAGCAAAAAAAAGCTGAAAAAGCACAGAGTACTCCGAAAAATGTAAGACCGAGATTAAAATTTGCTGATTTAGACGCTAAAATTGAAATGGTTATGACCGCTAGAAAATGCAACAGAGAAACAGCTACACAAATAATTTATTCCGAGTATGATATCGTTTGATGACTAAAACGCATTCTGAAAAGGAATAAATACAACCATGTTTCTTTCTATTTGATGGCAAGAAATCAAAAAAGAAAAGTAAGAGTAATACGTAAAGGTAGAAAAATAAAAGTTCCAGATACTGATAGGTTTAGAATTGATGGAATTGATGTTACTAGAAGACACGCAGGTTTCCAAGGCCAGAGGAACACATCGAAACAATTCAGGGGATCCAAAGTAATAACCTTCGGCTTTAATGCAGAAAGAGCTGCAGGAACAACTGTTAAACCTCGGAAGAGAGAAGATTATGTGGAGCCACAAGATAAACTTACTTCAAGATTTATGAAAAGATTCACTAAGCCAAAATGGGAAGGAATGGGAAATAGAGGGTGGAACCCGGGCAAAAAGAAATAAATATTAGGCAAATATAACTTTTACATGCCACTAATTTTCGCGGTGAAAAAAACCAAGAAAAAAACCGCTCCAAAACCTGAGAAAGAATTCGAAGAAGAAACTCCTGAGGAAGAAGCTTCTGAAGAGGAAAGCGAAGAAGAAGCTGAAGAGGAACCTGAAGAAGGAGAAGAAGAACTTCCTAATGAAGCAGGAGAAGAATTTGCTGATGAATCAATGCCTGTTCAGGAGCAAAGCATTTTCACAACAAAAAACATTACAATTGTTCTCGTTGCAATCCTGGTTTTAATCATAATAAACAATTGGGCAGTTTACGGAATTGTCATTGTAGTAATAATATTTTTTTTCATGTGGAAATTTCACATAAAAAGAAAGCACGGGAAGAGAATCGAGTAGCCAAAAACATTATGTTTAAATTATGTAATTTACATAATTTGTGCATGGCAAGGATTTCCGCAAAAACTCTGTCAAAAGAGGCAATAATAGAAATAAACAAGAAATTTGATAAAGGCATCATAAGAAGCGATGAACTTGAGCACATTGTTTACAAGGTTGCAAACACTAGGGGAATAGACAGGAAAGCCGCAACTTTGCTCATGGACATTGCGAGAAGGCATGTTTTTGCGGACGGGAACAAGAGAACGGCATTTGAGGCAATGGTCGCATTTTTAAGAATAAACGGAAAAGAATTAGAAGTTGGAGAAACCTCAAGATTCAATGTGGTCGTGTGGACTGTGAAACCAAAAACAACAATTGAAGAAATTTCGACATGGATAGCAAACCACACAAGGGGGAGCAGAAGATGAAAATAATCAAGGTAAAGGGAAAAAGGGAGCCTATTACAATGGCAGAATGGAAGGACATAAAAAAGATAGTCGAAGAGGATCTGATCAAATACAGGGAATTTTATAAGCAGCTCGCCGAATTATAGCCGAAACCCGAAGGTCTTTTACGCAGGATATTTTCAGTTCTTTTTCGCAGAAAGTGAGCTTTATAAAGGTTCTGCCGTAAAATTAGTTTA
>DASRUN010000054.1:0-4821 GCA_035655435.1 archaeon
GAAGCTCGTTGCGAATAACTTTACAACCGTAAACAATAAGCTTATGGGATTCAATTAATGAGGTCACGCGCCAGAGGTCTTTTCGATATAATGCCTCATAAGTATTGGTGTCAAGAATAGCTCTCAAGGGAAAAGTCATAGCAACAAAGAAAGTAAGAAAAGAATAAAAGACAAATGAAATTGCAGGAAATAGTTTATGGGAGTATGTTTTAAGTGGCATATGTCTTCCGCAAATTATTCCCCACGCGAAAAGTTCTTCGGAGAGATTTTTTTGAGTGTGCAGAGTGAGAACAAATAAATTTCAACTTTCAAATATATTTATAATTTTAATATGGGGAATTATTTAGAGGTTTTTTTTGATATGACGTATGTAGATGGTTTTGTAATACCGATAAAAAAGAGTAAATTGAGTGCATATAAGAAAATGGCTATCCTTGGGGGGAAGTCATGGATGAAGCATGGCGCTCTCCAATATTGGGAGTGTGTAGGTGAGGAACTGAAGGTTACCGACCCTGCCACAAAGAAAAAAACATCGCCTTTTCCAGCGAAGTTTGGGCTAAAGCCAAGTGAAACCGTGCTTTTCTCATGGATAGTTTTCAAAGACAAGGCTCACCGGAACAAGGTTAATGCGAAGGTGATGAAGGAAATGGAAAAAAGCATGAAAGATTTCGATATGAAGGACATGCCTTTTGACATGAAAAAGGTTCTTTATGCAGGCTTCACTCCGATAGTAAAAATGAAGAAATGAATTTGACATTCCCGATTTTTTTTTAGGGAAAAGTTAAATATCATTCCATTCATTTGTTCCTGTTATGCCTTTCGATGATCATTGGGCGATAAAATTTACCGTAATACTGGTTGTAGTTTTCATACTGCAAATGATGTTTCCTGTTGTAACTGATTTGTTTGTTTTGGACGCAAGCGAGCTTCTTGAAAGACCATGGGGAATAATTACTGCAATTTTCCTTCACGCGAGTTTGGAGCACATTCTTTTCAACGGTTTCGCGCTTGTTTTATTCGGAAGCATTTTGGAAAGCATTATTGGAAGCAGGAAATTCGTTTTGTATTTTTTTATAACGGGGATTATTGCGGGAGTTATTTTTATTCTCGGAATTCCGATCATTCAATCCGTTCAAGGGGCAACACCAACTTCCGCATTGGGAGCTTCGGGAGCAATTTTTGGAATTTTGGGAATTCTCACTGTTTTAAGGCCGAATCTTGTGGTTTATCTTGCATTTATTCCAATGCCAATGTGGGTGGCTGCGATTATGTGGGCGTTCCTTGATTTTTTTGGAATATTTATTCCGAGCAATGTTGCAAACTTCGCGCATTTAGGCGGATTATTTTCCGGCCTATTAATCGGATTTTATTTGAATGATTGGAAAATCAATATTGGAAACAAAAAATCAGATCCAAATGTTTTAAGCGAGAGCGAAATTTCCAAGTGGGAAAAAGAGTGGATGCAACCTTAACTTTTCTCGAAATTTCGTTTCAATGTTTTCGGTCTGAATTCCGACATTGCAAAAAGTATTTTTCCGGTTTTTTTCCCGTTTTCCGTGAGCACATAATCATGTCCGGATGTTTCATTGTTGTACTGTTTTATGATCAAATGAAATTTCTGCATTTCCGCAAGGCGTTGGGCAAGCATTTTAGTGCTCAACTCTGTGTTGTTCTCGAGAAACTCAGTGAACCTTGTTTTTCCCTCAAAGAGGTCGCAGAGTATTTCCACACACCATTTCTTTCCGATGTGTGAATAGGCATTTGAAATATTTTCCTTGATTATCCGCTCTCCCACCATGCCATTCTTTGTTACTAAAAGTAATTAAATAGGTTTTTGTACTATTCTGCCTAGATTTTTTTCAATTCTCGGAGGTATTTTTTTATGAAAGAGTATAAAATAAAATGCGAGTGCGGTTTTGAATCAACTAGCCAGAATAGGCGCGAAACAGAGGCAAAGCAGTGGCATCACGCCATTCACCATCACAATGATATGCTCAAGGAAATGAGCGTGGAACAGTTCACCGGAATAATGAAGGGTTGGGACAAGGAAATGGGCAAATAACCATTTCATTTTTCCTTTTCTTTACTTTTTCAAAAATCGAAACACTTAAATAAAATTTATCTCCTAATTAGTAAATGGATTTCAAACCTATTTTGATTTTTGTAATTCTCTCGATTTTTTTGAGCGGCTGTCCTGAAGATCCTGCTCCGGGCGACGGTTATTATTACGACCCGAATACCGATTCCTATACTTCAGATCCAAACAACCAAAATTGCGGTTCTTTTGCACAAAATTGTTGCGAGTGGTTTGGAAGAGATGAGTTTGGTTCTTATACCGCGAGATATTATTGCAATGAAGGATTGGAGTGCCGTGCCGAAAGGTGTGTGGAAGGACCGGATTATCAATCTTCTGACAGGACAAATGGCTGGTCTTAGGAAGATATGATTTATATTCTAGTTTAGCTTTCATAAGTTCATGTTGGAAAATTTTCTACAGCCTATTGAAATCACTTTTTTAGTGAATGTTGTTTTGTGCATCATAATCGGTTTTTTTATTGGGGCTGAAAGGGAATCAAGGGGAAAAGATGCCGGAATTCACATTCACACAATGGTTATTGTAGGTTCAATGCTTTTCACTCTTCTTTCGCACATTGTTGATCCTGAATCAACCTCGAGAATTGCTTCAGGAATTGTAACAGGAATTGGTTTTCTCGGAGCAGGGATAATATTGAGAGACGGAACAAACGTCCGCAATCTCACAACCGCGGCGAGCATTTGGGTTTCCGGCGCAATAGGAATGGCGATAGGATTTGGCTACTATGGGATTGCCGTTATTGCAATGGTTGCCTCGGTTATAATTCCAAGATTGCCGCATTTGCATAATAAAAGCCCGGAAGCAATGAACGTTAATTCTTCTCAACAAAAAAAATAGTTTTTTATTTTAATTTTTTGTAGATCATTTTTGCGATCATTTTAGCCCCGTTAATTTTTGCTTCTTTCATAAGTTCAGGGTATAACCCCGGAAATGTATTCACGTCTATAACATAATTTTTTCCATTTTTGTCGGCAATTATGTCTATTCCAAAAAAATCAAGGCCGGTTACTTTTCCTATTTTTAGGGCTATTTTTTCCTGCTCTTTTGAAGGTTTTTTCAAGTGCATTTTGCCGCCGATTCTTTTTCTATCAAAAACCTTAAAACCGTTAATTTTTGACTTGTGTTTTCCATAGCCGTATGCTATTTCACCGCCGATTACATTTACCCCGATCCAGTCTTTAAAATCAAAATCAATGAATTCTTCCAGAAAATGTGTTGAATTGTCGGAATAGTCAACAATGTCAACCAGTTGGTCAAAATCTTTTATTTCCACTATTCCGGTTCCAAAACTTCCCAGTCTTGGTTTCAGTATGAATTTTTTTTCACGAATTTTTTTCTCTACGGATTCAAGATTGTTGCTTTTCACAAGTAAGAAATCAGGCACGGTAATGCCGTTTTTGAGCAGAGTTTTTTGCGATAAATATTTGTCAAGGCCTATTTTTACAGCTCGGGGATTATTAACTACAATAGTGCTGTCGGCAAGCGTATCAAGAACTTCAAGATGATAACTCCCGGTTTCTCGATTTATTTCACCCATCCATAAGAACAGATCCAGGTCGCTAAGGCAGAAATCATTCAAAAAGACTTTTCCGTTTTCGCACCAGGCATTCCGAAAATCCACATGGTTAAATACTTTGAATTTTTTTCCTTTTTCAATTTCGCGTATGATTTCTTTTGTAAAGCTCTCCATAAAATAGCCCGGTTTTTCAAGAGATATAGGCGTATAATTTTTTCTGCTCGGTATCCATAATCCTATTTTTTTCATAAAAAGTTCACTCAAGTCCCGATAATATTTCTTTTATTTTGTGTGTTTCTTTTACAAATTGCGTTGAGTGCTGAAGGGCAATTTCCCTGCAAACGTTTTGGGGCAGTGTATCCGTTATTGAGTAGCCTTTTTTCTTTGCCCTTTTTATCAGCACATCGGAAACGGTTTCTTTCCTGTCAATGAGCTTTTTTATAGGTTCAAGCAGTTTAAGGTAATCTTTATTTGTATGCATTTTTCCGAAATTGTAGAATCTTTTCACATAATTGTAGATTTCTTTGTCCTCAAACCCTTTGTATGCGCTTGCATTCTGAAGTTTAAGTTTTACGTAGCTTTGCGGGGGAATATAAATTTTTTCGCCTTCGACCTTAAAAGGTTCCTTTATCCCTATATCGGATACCTCCACCTTGTAAAATTTCTGCTGCACAATTCTTTGTATTGATTTGAACAAAACGGCCATTCCGGCAAAATATTTTGGGTGATTCATGTCGCTCCCGCGTTGCTCGAGCGTTCCGTGCCTGTTTATTTTTACTGCAGTCCAAACAAAATCGAGTATTTTTTTCTTTTTTGCATCTCCGCTAAATCCGGCTTTTTTTATTAATCTTTTCATTTTTGTGTCCATGTTGATAAGCTTGTGCCGCAGATCCTGCATTGTCCACGTGTAATTCGGAAGCTCTCCAAATTCTCCAAGTTCGGAAAAAAGGCTTTTTGGATAGTCAAGATGTTTTGGATTTCTTATCAGTAACATCCTGGAATCTTTTGCAAGAAACTTTCCGTCTATAAAAGGGCTTGATTGCATTAATGCCGTTGATGCGGGATCAACAGCAACGAGAAGATTGAAACTGTCTATCATTGTCTGCTTTGTTTTTGATCCGTAAAGGGGTTTTAGGAATTTCTTTTTTGCGTCAAAGACCCCCTTAGGCAGGGTGTAATGAAAATGGAATCCGGCGCAGTGGCTCCAGCA
>DASRUN010000055.1:0-20924 GCA_035655435.1 archaeon
CGCGTGCTTATTTCTGCACTTGGAAAAGTGAACGGAGTTAAAATAGACTATTTATACGGCGCAGATTATGCGTCTAAAGGAAATAGATACACCGGGGAAACAATTACAAAAGATATAATAGAGTTTAAACGGGATGCTATTCTGAAAATCGCTAAAATGTTTGGAATCCCAAAATCAAAAATGGTTTTTTACGGAGATTCTGTGACGGATTACACATCAGCCAGAATGGCTAGAGTGAGATTTGTACCCATGAACCCTTCAGAATCACTTAAAGAGGAATGGGAAAGCTTTAACAGAACAAGAAAATCCCTGGCAATACCTGCAAAGTCGCGAGCCAAAAAAGCCGCTGCTCGAACAAAAAAACGAGTAAAATAAGTTGCTTTTGGCACATTCAACAACAATCTATATATTCTATAAAACACATAATTTTTGGTTTATATGCCTAAAGAAGAGATTGAAGAAAAACCTGAAACAAGAGAATTCGGAGAGGATGAGAGAGTGGAAACTTCCAAAGTGGATGAAGATACGGATATTTTTGCCGAGATAGCGGGAACGCCAAAGGCCGCAAAAATGAAAGCAATGGTTGACAAAAACACTGATGATTTAATTGAGGAAGATGAAGATTCTGAAGAAGAAGATGACGACGAAGATGATGAGGAAGATGATGAAAAAGAAGATGATGAAAAAGAAGAAATAAAAGAAAGTGAAGAAGAACCTTCGCAAAAACCCGCGAAAAAAGTTCGCCAAAAAAAAGCAAAAAAAGAAACTGAAGAAATAGAAGAAGCAGAAGAACCTGAAGAAGAAAAAATCGAGGAAAAAGAAATTAAAAAAGAAAAAAAATCCGATGAAGAAGTTGAAGAAACTCCGGATGACGAGTATGAACTTGAGGATGATGATTTTGAAAGCGATGAGGATGAGAACGCGGATGATGTTGATTTGGATGCAAAAGAGCCCGTTGAATTGAAACAAAGTGTTTCCGCGCAAAAACCTTCAAGGGATGAAATAAGAAAAACAATTCTTGAAAAAGCAGTTCTTGCGGGAGATGCAGGCATAACTCCCATAGGAGAAAAATTGGAATTTTTAAATGATAAAGAAAAAAAATCCGTGTTCATTGGAAGAAAGGCAAATATTTTCAAAAAATACGGTTATGAGGCCGCGCTTCATATTGGAAGGGTTCGCGAAGAAGAGTACAATGATTATGAGGTTTATTTGGATTCAATGAATCCGCATGTTGTGTTTGTTTGCGGAGCACGCGGATCGGGAAAATGTCTCACCGGAGATACGCTAATTACTCTTGACTCGGGAGAGGTTGTGCCAATCAAGGAGCTTGATAATAGGACTGAAAAAATATTCGCCATTAACCACAAATTAAAGGTTACCTCAGCCGATAGGACAGGATTCTATAAGAGAACTGTAAATAAAATTTTAAAAATAAAAATGCAAAGTGGAAAAGAAATTCAATTGACGCCGGATCATCCCCTTCTTACAATAAATGGCTGGAAACCTGCGGAAGAGTTTTCCAAGGGAGATAGAATAGCAACTCCAAGAATATTGCCCGCATTTGGGAATACCAAAATGAAAGAATGCGATGTCAAGCTGCTTGCATATCTAATTGCGGAGGGGCATCTTGACAACCAATTCGTGCTATTCAGCAATATGGATGAAAAAATAAGCAATGAATTCAAGGAAAGTGTTTTACAGTTTGACCCTAATTTAAGGGTGAACCTCCATTCAAAAGAAGGGTGTTTTAGAGTTGCACAAGTAAAGAAGAAAGTTGATTTGACTCATATTACCAGAGATTCTCGCACGGGGAGGTTTACTGATAAAGGATATATTCTAATGGAAAGAAGCTCAATAAGAAAATGGCTTGAGAATATCGGATTATATGGAAAGCTTTCCGCGGAAAAATTTATTCCAAAAGAAATACAAAAGCTGGAAAAGAACCAATTAACGCTTTTCTTAAACAGGCTTTTTAGCTGCGACGGATCGATATATAGGATTAATAAAGGCAAAAGTTGGGCCGTCTCCATTGGGTTCACTTCTAAAAAACTCACACAGCAAGTCCAGAATCTGCTTACACGATATGGCATCATTTCCACTTTAAGAGATAAAATAAATAAACAGCATGGAAGGGATATACCAAATTATGAAGTTGTTCTTTATGGGGAAAATATGATAAAGTATATTCAGGAAATCGGATTTTTTGGTTATAAAGAAGAAAAGGCAATGATTAGCCTTGAGGAAATGACATCACAAAGCAGAAACCCAAATTTGGATACTATCCCGATAGAAGTGTGGGATAAGTTTAGAGTAAGCAATTGGAAGAAAATGGCAAGGGAATTGGGTTATTCGCCGGGATCATTCCATAACACAAGGAATTATTCCCCCTCAAGAGAAAAGCTCGCAAAAATGGCCAGAATAGAAGGAAATTCAGGAATAGAAATGCTTGCCCAATCAGATATTTATTGGGACATTATAAAAGAAATAACTGAGATAAATCAGGAAACGGAAGTTTATGACATTACCGTGCCGGAACTGCACAATTTTGTTGCAAATGATATAATCGTGCACAACTCCTATGTTTTGGGAGTTATAGCTGAAGAGCTTGCGGATAAAAACAAAAATGTCGGAATAATTGTTGTTGATCCTATAGGAGTTTTCTGGTCGATGAGATTTCCGAACAAAGAGGAAAAGGAAATCGAAAAATTAAAGGAATGGGGTTTGTCCACCAGCGGCCTCAAGAATATGAAAGTTTTCATTCCGGATGGAATGAAAAAAGAGGTTCCAAAATCTACTTATGATGCCGGATTTTCAATTCTTCCATCTCTGCTTACAGGCGAGGATTGGGCATTAACTTTCGGAGTTGATAGGTTTAGTGTTTCCGGATTGCTTTTGGAAAAGGTTTTGAAAAAAGTCGAGAAAGGTTACAAGCACAAGGAAACAGCAAAAAAAATTCCCGGAAAAGGAAAAAAATATTCTCTCGAGGATCTAATTAATTGCCTTGAATATGATTCTGAATTGAACAGCAAGGATAAGGGTTACAAGCCAGATTCTATTAGGGCGATTTCAAGCAGGTTTGAGGCGGCAAAATCATGGGGAATTTTTTCGGAAAAAGGAACTCCGCTCGGAGAACTATCACGCGAAAACCAGATGACTGTTCTTGATACCTCATTTTTGGAGGATAATGTTACTGCGTTGGTTATTGGAATATTATCGCGAAGGCTTTTGTCCGCGAGAAAAATTTCCACGAGAAAAGAGGCAGCAAGCAAATTCAAATCCCTTGACATGAACGAGCTTTTGGAAATGGAAATTCCCCCAACATGGCTTTTCATTGATGAAGCCCACACACTTATTCCGAGCGGGAATGAAGTAACCCCTGCAACCGCGGGATTGATAGAGTATGTAAAGCAGGGAAGAAGACCGGGGCTTTCATTGGTGTTTGCAACACAACAGCCGAGCGCTATCAATACAAAAGTGTTGAGCCAATTGGATGTTATAATGTCGCACAAACTTATTTTTGATGATGACATAAAAGCGGTTTTCAAGAGAACCCCAACTATAATGCCGAAAAAGTATAGGATACCTAATTTTATCAAAACACTTCCTGTCGGAATTGCTGTTACCGGAGACCGAAGTGAAGAAACTTCGCGTGCATTTGTAATGGCAATCCGCCCCAGAAAATCGCAGCATGAAGGAAGAGATGCGGAAACAAGCCAGATGGGGGAAACACTGAGTCCGGAACGTGTTAAAGAGATGGCAACGGAGATGCTGCTCCGTGATGTGAAGGCAAATGAAATAATTGAAATCCAAAAAGCGGAACTTGCAGTGGGAACACTGAACAACCGTTATGGAACAAATATTGATTTTAATTCGGTTCTGAAAAGCCTTTCGGAAAAAGGTTTGATTGTTGCAAATGGAAGTATTATGGCTGCAGATTATGTCCAGGAAAAAGTTGTGGATGAAATAGTAAGCGATGATTCTGAAAAAAGCGATGAAGAAAACAAAGAAGAGAGTAAGGAAGATTCAGAGAGAGAAATTGAAGAGGAAAAAGAAAGTGAAATTGTTGAACAGGAACAAGAACCGGAAGCAGAGGCAACAGAATTATTGTCGTTGCCGCAAAGAATCAGCGAAGCCCAGGCAAGGCAGCTTGTTGAAAAAATCAGGAAGAAAAAATTATTCGGTTTTTTCGGAAATTCTGATAGGATTGAATCCATTCAGAAAAGATTTTTCCCGATTTGGAAAATTAATTTTGATGTAAGGACAAGGAAAAATGAATTCATCGCAAGAGAATGCTACATAAATTCTTTGACGGGTGAATTCATGCATTTTAATGATGGAAATTTCATTGAGTCAAAAGGATTAGCAATGATGAATGGGCTTAGCGAAGAGGAAGTTGCGGTTTTCAAGGGTTTGCAGAAGCATGAAGTTTTGCTTGAGGAAATAATGGCGCGAAATAATCTTGATGAGGCACAGGCTAGAAGAATATTGCAAAAGCTAATGGAAAAAGGGCTTGTCTCAAGGCTTACTGAGAAGAAAACACAGAAACAGGTGTATTGGGCAAAGCAAAAACTTGATCTTCCTCCAAATGAGAGACATGAATTATTGGGTTCACTTTCAAGGCTGCCTTTTGTAAGGGCACAGGCTTTGAGCATGGAGCGGGAAAAGATTTCAAAAGAACAGGCAATTGACTCCTTGAAAAAACTTTGGCCGAGCGTTATGGTCAAAAAAACAGAAGTTCTTCACAAGCCAATTTGGCATGTTGTTTTGAGTGAAGATGCACGAGAAAAAATTATTCTTGTTGATGCAGTTAACGGGAAAATAGTATAGTTTCATTTCCTGAATTCAAGAGGCAAAATTTTCGAATCCTTTTCCACTATTGCCCCGCAATTGATGCAGGAATTTACTCCGGTTTTTACATTATCAAATAGAAGTGCTCCAAGTTTTCTTTTTCCTGAATCAATTTTTTTTCCGGAAAGCATTACTTTTACATTTCCATTATCGTGTCGCAGATTTGCTATTTTTGTGCCGGCGCCAAGATTGCAGTTTCTCCCTATAATTGAGTCTCCGACATAGGAGAAGTGCGGAATTTTTGTCGCTGAAAGAATAATGGAATTTTTTATTTCTGTTGTTCCGATAAAACAATCTGAATCAATGAGCACATTGCTGCGCAAATATGCATTCGGCCCTATAATGCAGTTTTCACCTATGTAAACGTTTCCTTCGATGCGCGAACCGGCTTTTATTACTGAATTTTTTCCCAAGAAAAGTTTTCCTTCAACAATAACATTTTGTTCTATTTTGCCGAGTATTTGCGTTTCAAGGTTTTTCATTGCAGATTCGTTTTTTTCCAAGAGTTCCCAAAAAGGAAATGATTTTTCCTCTGAAATTTTTTTGTGTACTTCTTCTAAAACATTTTTTATCAAAATTTCACGCTCCAATTTCTTTTGTGATTGAGTCCGCAATTTTTTCAGCAAAAGAACTTATTTTTGAATAATCTTTTCCCTCAAGCATAACCCTGCATATATTTTCTGTTCCGCTGTATCTCACAAGAACCCTTCCGTTGTCGCCGAGTTCGCTTTGTATTTCATTTATCATTGAATTTGCGCGGAGTTTTTCAACCGGTTTTTTTTCCTTCACTTTTACGTTCACGAGTATTTGCGGGAAAAGTTCAAAACCATTGCAAAGCTCGGAAACGGATTTGTTTTTTTCTTTTATCAATTTGAGTAATTGGAGCGCGGTTATGATTCCGTCTCCGGTTGTTGAATAATCTCCGAAAATTATATGCCCACTTTGTTCTCCGCCAAAGTTTATGTTTTGTTTGAGCATTTCCTCTATTACATAGCGGTCTCCAACATTTGCACGAATGACTTTTATGCCGTTTTCCTTCAAATGTTTTTCAAAACCGGCATTGCTCATTACTGTTGCAATTATTGAGTTGTTGTTCAATTGTTTATTTTCTTTGAGTTCGATTGCAAGGCACGCCATTATCCTATCTCCATTGATTTCATTTCCATCCGAATCTATTATAATTACTCTATCCGCATCCCCATCAAGCGCTATTCCTAAATCAGCATTTTCTTCGAGCACTTTTTTTGCAAGGGAATCAGTGTTTGTGGCGCCGCAATTATCGTTAATATTCAAACCGTTTGGAGTGTTGTTTATTGCAATTACTTCCGCTCCGAGCTCGGAAAGAATGTCGGGAGCAACTTTGTATGCTGCTCCGTTTGCGCAGTCAACAATTATTTTCAATCCTTTTAGTGAAAAATTTTTTATTGAATTTTTTGCGAACTCCACATAGCGGCCTTTTGCATCCTCCACACGGAAGGCTTTACCTATTTCATGGCCATTGAGTGTTCCGTTTTCCATTTCTTTGGAAAAGATTATTTTTTCTATTTTTTCTTCTGCTTCGTCGGAAAGCTTGTAACCTTTTGAATCAAAAATTTTTATACCATTATCTTCCGCAGGATTGTGTGAGGCGGAAATCATTATTCCCGCGTCTGCATTGAGTGATCTTGCGAGATGTGAAATTGCGGGTGTTGGCATCGGCCCTGCGAGGAGAACGGTTGCACCCATCGCAACCAATCCGGAAGTTAAGGCTGTTTCCAGCATATAACCTGAAACGCGAGTGTCTTTTCCGATTATGATTTTTGGCGAGGATTCATTTTCGCGGAAATGAATTGCAACTGCTTTTCCTAATTTCATTGCAAGTTCGGAGGTCATTGGATATTTGTTTGCTTTTCCGCGTATGCCGTCTGTGCCGAATAAAGTTCTCATTTTCATTTCACCGTACAGCTTTTTGCAAGATTTCTTGGTTTATCCGGATCGAGCTTTTTTTCAAGCGCGAGATGATATGCGAGTAGCTGAATGGGCAAAATCAAGCCTATAATGCCGATTGAAGACAGGCTATCAAATGAAGGGATCTCAATATATTCATCATATATTTCACTATTTTCTGAGTCAACACCGATTATAAAACCTCCCCTGCTTTTGATTTCAATTGCATTATTTAGTATTGATTTCCTGGTTTCGGGGGTTGA
The DNA here is from genome assembly GCA_035655435.1 of archaeon. Taxonomy (GTDB): domain Archaea; phylum Iainarchaeota; class Iainarchaeia; order Iainarchaeales; family Iainarchaeaceae; genus UBA493. The sequence goes on from DASRUN010000055.1 coordinate 7,038, forward strand.
AAGCACAATAACAGGAGTCCCCTCTTCAATAAGCGCGATTGTCCCATGTTTGAGTTCTCCTCCGGCAAAGCCTACCGCATTGATATAACTCACTTCGCGAATTTTAAGAGCAGCTTCAAGAGCAAGAGGATATGCCAAACTCCTGCCGATTACAAAGAGCTCCCTGCGGCTTGCCAGTTTTTTTGCCAGGCTAATAATTTTTTCATTTGGAGAATTTAAATACGAGTTCAGATTGTTTGCAACTATGTGAAAATTATTTTTAAGCTCATTCAATGCGACTTCAATTCTTTTATTCTCGTTTATATAGCCGCCATAAATTTTTGATATAAAGTAAAGGATAGCTACTTGCGCAGAAAAAGTTTTTGTGGATAGAACACATATTTCGGGACCTGCATTAAGAAGTAAAGTGGCATCTGACATCCTCATTATTGTTGAGTCCATTACATTAACAACACTTAAAATAGGCACATGGTTTTTTTTGGCGTAGTTTATGGATTCAATAAGGTCAGCTGTTTCCCCGCTCTGGCTTACTGCAAGTATAACATCAGTATTCCCGTTTAAATTTTGCCTAAATTCCGATGCTAAAAAAGGGTATGCTTCCAAACCAGCCGAATTAAAATATTCAGCACCCAAAACACAAGCATGATACGATGACCCGCAGCCCAACAAAAAAATTCTTTTTCTGATTTTTAAAAAATTCGAAAATTTATTTATGGAATCGGGATCCTGTTTTGCCGTCAATTCTATTATAGCAGGCTGTTCATCAATTTCTTTTCTCATGAAATAATCATAGTTTCCTTTTTCGGCTTGCTGTGCGCTCCAGGTTATTTCATGAATAATCGGTTCTACTTTTTCATTGGTGAGAATGTTTTCTATTTTGAGTGTGTTGCCGAAAACCGCGATTTCATTGTCGTTCAAGTAAACAACTTTTTTTGTGTATGCGAGGAAAGCGGTTACATCACTTGCGGCGAAAAATTCTTTGTTGCCGATTCCTATTACAAGCGGAGAACCGTTTTTTGCCGCGACCATTTCGAAAGTTTTATTGTGTAATGCTACTATTGCGTAGCTTCCTTCTAATTCCAAAATTGTTTTTTTTACAGCTTCGGGAAAATTTTTTGTCTCAGCAAGGTGGAATTGAATTAGGTTTGCAATTACTTCCGAATCGGTTTCTGAATAAAATTTGAAATTTTTTTCAATTAATTTTTGTTTTAGTTCGGCGTAATTTTCAATTATTCCATTGTGGACTATTGCGATTTTTTCATCATTGCTTACATGAGGGTGGGCGTTTTTTTCGGTTACTTTCCCATGGGTTGCCCAGCGAGTGTGAGCTATGGCCGCGTAAGAATTGTGGTTTAGGGTTCCGCGTGCGGGCATTGTTATTCTGCCGGTTTTTTTCACGGTTTCAATTGTATCGCAATTTTTGAATGAAATCCCCCAAGAATCATAGCCCCTATATTCCAGCTTTTTTAGTCCCGCTAAGGCTTTGAACGGAGCATTATCAAGTGAAACAACTCCAACTATTCCGCACATACTATTAAAGACAACAAAAAGCTTTAAATAAAGCAAAGATACTACTATTATAAGAAAGTTGATACTAGTATGAAAATTATAACGGTGATTTTGTGGATAAACTGACTATTGAGTATAAGCACAGCGAGGTGGAGGTACAGACTAAAGTTTTTGAGAATGCCTCCGAATTAAGGCCGTTAATGAATAAGGATTCCTTAAGAGTTTTTGCAAAACTGCAGGAAAACCCCATGTTCCCTGCCGAAATAGCGAAGGAATTATCTCTTAACGAACAAAAGGTTTACTACTACATAAAACAATTGAAGAATGCGGGTTTGATCCACATTGAAAAAACCGAGGAAAGGAATGGAGCAATGGCAAAGTATTATTCCGCTTCTTTTGATTCTTTTGCAATTCTCCCAAACAAAAGCATTCTTGAAAAAAAGAGGAAAATTCTCAAGCACGAACATCAGGAAAGCGAAGCATCCGAATTCCTTAATGATTTTACAAGAAAAGGAATTTTTTCCGCAAAAATTGTTGTTGGTTCTCCCGATCCCCACGGAACTTTTAAAGGACGAGCGCGGGATGGACATTTAGCTGCCGAGCTTGCAGCATTTTTGGGAGCAAATTGTTCGGGGTTCGAGCTCCCATTGGTTTTTTTGGATACAATGGTTAAGGATTTGAAAAATGAAAATTCTAATTTGGTTATTATTGGCGGTCCTGTGGCAAACAAACTCGCGGAGCAGGCGAATGAATTTCTTCCAATAAAATTTTCTCCCGAGCATGGAACTTGGGCAATAAAATCAACTCTTTCCGGAAAAGAATATTTTGATGATTCAATTGGAATTATTCAAAAAATTCCGCATCCGCATTACAAGGGAAAGTGGATTCTACTTGTTGCGGGAAAAAGAAACACCGGAACAATAGCAGCAATTCTTGCTCTTGCAAAAAAAACAAAAGAGGCTGTGAAACCGAATTCTCACAATAAAGAGGTTTTCGCGCATGTGGTTGAGGGATTGGATTTGGATGGAGATGGTTTGATTGATGAGGTTGAGTTTAAGGAATAAATTCGGCAACCACCTCAGGTGCAAAACAAAAATTGGCATGGAAAACGAAATCCTCGTCAAAGTCCTCTGCTACAACATTTGCGTTTTGATTCAGGAAATCCGTGAGCTAGGCATTAAAGTAAACTTCGATGAAGAAAATAAGGTGGGGTTACATGCCTGAAAAAATGTTTGTCGGGTTGGATGGTTCAGATGGTATTGGTTTTGACCCTGAAATTTCTTCGCATTTCGTATTGGTTGCTGTGTCATGCTCTGATAAAGAAGAAGCAAAAAAAGCTGCACATAGCATTGATGCGCATGGGCCAAAAAGACAACTTTATACTAAATGGAAACTAGCCATAGATGATTTACTTCATTATGATTTGAGGTATTATGTGCTTTTATTTGACAAGACTTCCACATCCGATTCTTTCAAAAAAAACTTTCGAAATCTTCCTACTAGCCAATGGAACACTTCACGTAAGAAGAATGCGATATTTGAAAAATATGCTAAGCAGGGTTGGTTAATACCAGAAACGTGGTTTCGATTCAAAGGTAAGTTTCCTTCCGAATTCAAATTCGATGGGGATTTGAATGGAGCTGTATGGGAATTATGCATGAAGCAGATTAAGACGCACGCGGAGAATCACGTAGGGCTGTGCGATGTTGGAGTTGCTGGAGAAGAAAATCACCTAATCAAAATTGCACACGTTATTGCCACATTTGCTCATAATCAGCTAATTGACGGTTCCACGATTAATGGCGAACCTGAAGTTGTCTTAGCCCTAAAACCAAAAGTATTAGTTTTTACGCTTATTACTGACCCCGAAGTAGGAATGTTTGGCAAAATACCTACGGGATTCACTCCGTGGTAATTGCTGTGCAGAAAACTACCCTGTACAACAAATCACGATTTAGGATATATTAATATGCAAAGCCAAAATCCACCAAATCATTAAATACTACTTTCAGGCTCTAAACTTGAATGAGACTTGAATTAAATGATTTTACCGGCCAACCTTGTAAATCAAGAGTTGCTTACGAGTTTTTGCCAAAAAAAGATGCGCAATTGAACCTTGAACAGGTTGCGAAAAAGCTCAAGGAAAACGAAGTTTACATTGAAATTGAAGCCCCGTATCTTTTGATGCTTAAAGTAAACGGCAAAGATGTTTCTCTTTTCAAAAGCGGGAAAATAATTGTGAAATCCACACAGAATAAAACTAAAGCGCGCAAAATTGCGGAAAAATTGATAATGAAAATGAATTGAATTTCGAAAGAAATAATTCCAAAAATTGATCACTATTGCACATCGGCAGTTGTCACTTTCAATTAAGTCTAAAAACGAAAAATCACTTCTTTTTTCCTACAATCGTCTGAAATGTTAGTTAAAAAAAGGCGAAGGCTTTTATATGGACGATTTGTATGGGTTGCAAAGGAGGTGCTTTAGACATGACAGCTAACCAACAAGTTGGAGGATATGCTTTCATAGTGGGAGCTATCATCGCAATATTGGCCGGTGTTTTAGCCGGATTAGGTCAGTCGGGAGTACTTACAGGAGTGGAAGCCTATATTCCAATTGTCCTTGTGGCACTTGGAGTAGTAGTGGGCTTACTGAACATTAAAGACAAGAATCCGGGAGAATTCCTGATAGCGGCAATCGCATTGATTGCTCTTGCAGGAACAGCGGGCGGACTTCAAGTTATAGATGAAGCCGTTTCACCGGTAGGTTCACTCCTCGTGGGTATAGTCCAGAATTTGGCAGTCTTTGTGGCCCCGGCAGCTTTAATCGTTGCTTTAAAAGCCGTAAAGAACATGGCAGCACAACAAGTGAATTAAAGGTTAAAATTTCGAGAGAAGGGCTTCAGCCCTTTTCTTGAACAACTTTTTTATTTTTTTAATTTTATTTTTAAGCCCTTGAAACAGCCCATTGAGGAACAAACCTAGTTTTTTAACGCTAATTCAACTCAAATCCTAAGAACAAAATTATAGGTTTCTTTCTTTTTGGGTCGGCTTTTTCTTTTTTTGCAAAAGAAAGAAAAAGGTGATTGCAGAGGTGGCTGAGCTTGGTCCAAGGCGCCGGTCTCGAACGGCCTTTTTCCATTCGGAAAAACCCCATGGAAAAAAGTCCGAGGTAACCGGTTCCCGCAAGGGAGCGTGGGTTCGAATCCCACCCTCTGCGCCATAAAAGAAGGCATAAATACAACATACTTATATTACTTAAATAAGGTGATTGGAAATGGTTAACATGACTATGGCCATTAAGGAAAAAACCCATAAAGTGATGAAAAAACACCCAGAAATAAAGTGGACCGAAATAGCAAGGCAGGCAATTGAGAAAAAAGCCACCACAATAGAAATTGAAAAAGATTCATGGAGAAAGTATGCATTAAAGCACGCTTTGGAAGACTGGGATGAGGCGGATGATCTGATTGACTATTGAACAAGGAGAATTAGTCGTTGCGGACATACTTTTTGCGGAGCAGGATTCAAAGAAAAGAAGGCTCGCACTTGTCATCAGCGGAAACAAATACAACAAAACATCGAAAGATATTGTGGTGTTGAAAGTTACCTCAAAAATCAACAACTCACAATATTCAGTCAATCTCACTAATGACTCTACAATCAAAAAGGCACTCAAAAAAGAAAGCATAATAAGAGCGGATTTTCCGGTCACAATTGCAAAGCAGAATATAATCTCAAACCCGGATAAAATAAGCCCGGAAAAACTGGAAGAAACAAAAGCGAAACTCCGAAAATTTTATGAATTATAGAACTGAAAACTATTTGTGCAAATCTCTTTGAGCTTAAATTGCATTACAAACTATTCAATTTTTCGGAAAGCGATTCGAAATCCTTGTAAACAATTCCTTTGAAACCGAGGAGCATTGCGGAAAGAACATTTATTCTTGAATCGTCAATGAAAAGGCATTCACTTGCTTTCAGTTCTGTTTTTTCCAGGAATTTTTTATACGCCCCGGAAAAGGGTTTCATTTCTCCGAGTTCGTGAGAAAGAAATAGTTCTTTGAATGGAGAATAAAGTTTTTGTTTTCTGTATGCTTTTCCCTGCAAAAAATTGGAATTTGAAATGCAATAAAGAGCATATTTTTTTGAAAGCTGTTCGCAAAGGGAATAGAGCTCGAAATTTTTTTCAAAGCGTTTTTCATACTCAGCCTCGACAAAAGCTTTGTACTCTTGCTCTGAAATAAAGGGAAAGACTTTTTTCCAAAAAGCAAAAGGGGAAAAAAAGCCCTTTTGAAAGTTCCAGAGGTTCAAATAGTAATTTGATTCCGCAATCCAGGGGTCTATTCTTTTTATGGAACAAATTTTTTTGAGAATGCGCTTTTCCTGAGCCTCAACAAAGAGACCATTCATGTCGAATACCAATGCTTTTACCATAACAAGAAAACCTGACCCATATACTGATTTTGCCCGATTAATTCTTTGACAGAAAGCAATAAAAACACCAAAACTTGTTCTATTGGAGTGAGCCAAATTGCCGAGAAGGAAAAAACCCAAAATAGCTGAACCCGAAGCAAGGGAAACCCAACCGGTGTATGATATACATGAAGAAATGGCAGATACGGGAAAAGATGTAGAAGAAATAAAGGAAGAGCTAACCGAAACCGGAAAAGAAGTCGAGGAAATAAAAGAAGAATTAACTGAAACAGGAAAGGACGTAGAGGAAATAAAAGAAGAGCTAACCGAAACCGGAAAAGATGTAGATGAAATAAAGGAAGATGTGCATGAGATTCGCGAAGATGTTGAGGAAATAACTAAAACACATAAATCACTCTTGAAAAAAATTCAAACTGAAATTATTCCAAGCCAGTTCAACGCAAACGATGTTGCGCAGCAGATTGTTGGAGCAATTATTCTTTCAAGCCCTCTTGCAGTAACAGCCGAAGTTTGGGGATTGGCACAGGAAATTGATGCGGCGCGATTAATGGTAATAATAGGAATAACACTTTTGTTTGATATTCTGCTTATTTACTTCACTGCTTATAGACATGAAAAAGAAGTGAAAATAATCAACCTTGTTCCGGCAAGGCTTGTTTCAATGTTGTTCATTTCCTATCTTACAGCTGCAACAATGCTTTATGTTTTCGGAGTAATAGGAAATCATATCACAGACCCGGCATGGGCGCTGCGCCTTGTAATATTCATAGGTCTTTTCGCAAATGTCGGAGCAGGAACAGCGGATATTATTAGATAGCGGAAGATCACAAGTTCTTGTATGTTCTGCCTTTTCTTCTTTCAACTTTCAATATTTCTATTCTGCGTTCTTTCCAGTAAACGTCATAAATGACTCTTGCTTTTTGGATTCGTATCCTGTAAGTGTGGTCACTTCCGCCTATTTTTATGACATCAAATTCATTAGTTGGAACCGGTTCCATTTTGAGTTTGATGAACAAATCCAGAAATCGGAGTTTCAACGGCTTTTCCAATTCTTCAAGTTCCTTAAGGACTTTCTTTGAAGGAATTAGTTCGAATGACAATTAACTCACTCAGATAGAACGGAAAAAAGCTCTTTTTCTGAAACAAAATTACCTTTCTTAATTTCTTGCCTTATATTTTCAAGCTCATTAAGCTCTTTCTTGCTTAGTTTCACTTCCGGAACAAGTCTTTTTTCGAGGTGTGAAATTTTCTTTTCTATCTTTGAAATCTTTTTGTAAATATTCTGAATAACTGCGCTTGCCGGCATCAAATCACCTAAGTAAATAAGGAGAGGAAGAAATATAAAAAACCTACTACATCAAGACCAAAAAAGCCACTAAAGCTAGAAGAAAACCGCATTTTCCCTTATTTCAATTTTTTTATTTCAGAGTATGGTCCGCTGAGGAATATTTTTCCGAGGAAAAAAACCAGTTTGAATGAAGAGGAAAAAAGTATTATTTTTTCGTTCAAAAATTCGAGTTTGTTTGTTAGAACAAATGCACAGAATTTTTTGAATTTTTTTTTCGGAAGCGTGAAGGAATTGTTTTTGTGCTTCAACCCAAGGTTTTCCGAAATTGCCTGCGCCACCGCCTCCAGCGTGCATTCAACAGCAAATTCATTTTCAATTGTTCCGGAAAAAATTTGCTCCAAGATCAAGGTTGAATCCTTGGTGTTTTCCATTGAAACCAAATCGTAAAAATCTAATTCTTTCATGGAATTTATTTGCTCGGAAAAAACTCCTGAAATGTAAGATAAGTGCGCAGCACTTGCCTCAAGGTTTTTCTGCACATTCTCAAGATCCGACACAAAAAAATCAATCGAACTGCGCGAGGTTTTCATGAGATCTTTATCCTGTCTGCTCCGTTCCAAAAGAATTTGCAATTTTGTTACAATTGAATCAATATCATTTTCTGGCTGTTTTTGTTTCAACGAGGAATTCAAACCGATTACGAGTTTGTTTTTTATTTCCGAATAAATTTCAGATTCGCCTTTTTCGAGGACAAAAAACCTGTTCCCGCGGCGCGATAGGAAGCCGAAAACAATCAGATCTTTGAGCGAACGTGAAAGTGCGGCGCGCGCGGAATTCATGTTTGAATAAGAAGAAGCAAATTTGTTCAGGAGGGCATTGTAATCAATACCGTTGTTTTGTTTTACAATGAGAAGAACCGCGTTTTTAGTGGACATGAAGTAATTAACAAAAATAGGAATTTAAAGGAATTGTTAATTTTTATCGAGAAGTTTTGGATAGGTTTTTTTCGGTTTAAACCAATGGATACCCGGATGGGTTATTGTTACAAGTCCATAGCCAAGCTTTTCTATGCAATTGAGTATTACTCTATCTTCCCCAAAATTCGGAGTGGGCAATTCAATAGAAAATGGTTTGCCTTTCTTAACCTGGTACATTACAGCCAGGATTGTTGCCTTGTCCTTGTTCCTAAGTGCAGTCTTCAATTCTTCTTGCCCGATGGCCATTTTAGATTTTGGTCTTTTAGATTCGCGTCTTAATTGAGTTGGTTTGCCTCCTTCAACAAGTTTCAAGTCAGGAGATTTATCTCTGCGAAATCTTGCAGGAACTAATCGCTTAAGCCAGGAGGATAACATTAAAGAATTAACCATTTAGGAGAATAAATAGTTGGTGCCAAATTTAAGCTTTTGAAACCAATTCTGATTTCTTCATTCTTTTTGGGATAACCCAGTATTTTTTTGCTCCGCAAACAGCGCATTCGGCAATATAAGTGGGTTTTTTGTTCTGCTTTTTAACGGTTGCAGTGAATTCAGCTTTTCCGCCATAACCTCTTTTGTGCTTTCTTTCGTTCTGCCTTGTACCCCAGGCCATTGTTCTGGCTTTGCCAGGTTTGAACTGTTTCAGTTTGTGCTCTGTATGAGTATTACATTTTGGACAATACAGCATCTGCTCTTTAGGAACATTCATAATCAAAAAACACCCATAATTAGAGGTATACTTAGTAATTTGCCTTGGAGAAAGTTTATAAAGCAATTCATGTGGAAAGACCATCTCAAAAAAGCATGCTCTTAGAGGCAAAATTCGAAATTTTTTAGGTGCATTGGAAATAGGGATTTCGCAAGCGGCATTTATTGTGAGCAGCCAAGAAATAGTTAAAAAGACCAAAGATGTTGTTGTTACATGCTAAAATCCCTTGTTTTCGGGTTAACCCAGCTTATTGGAAAACCACAATATTTGCTTCCTGCCTTGGCCGGAATTTTCGTGAATTTCCTCATTCTTTTCTTTGCGGTTGATAGCTATTTCAACTTTTTTTACAATGCACTTGTTTTCGGGGAAATTCCCAATGCATCGCTTTTCGAGCTTCCGTTCTACTTGCTCACAACATACGCGTTTGATATTCTGGTTATTGTGTTAACTGTTTTTTTCAGCACGAGTGTTGGATTTTACATGATTTATGTTTACTCGGCATTGATGACAACAAAGCAATCAATGATGAAAGTAATGATTGGAACGCTTTCAAGGATTGGAGAAATTTTCGGATTAACATTGTTTTTGATGGTTGCATTGCTTCTTTACGGAGCGATTCTTTATGGATTAATAATTTTCGGATTTGCATTTGAGGGGCTTGCAATTTTATCAACAATACTTATTCTCGCGCTCCTCCTTCTTGGAATTTTTGCATTTGTAAAGCTTGCCTTCACTCCGGTTATAATGGTTATTGAAAAACAAAAATTGAAACCTGCCTTGAAAAAGAGTTGGGAATGGAGCGCAAAAAAAACTTTGAACATTTTGGTTTTTCTTTTCCTGCTTTCAGTGATAACCGGCCTGACAAATACTTTCTTCGCGCTTTTGGGAGAAGCAACTGATATTGAGATTTTGGGAATAGTTATTTTGCTCTTGGGTTTGGCGTTGTCAAGTTCTTATTATAATATTGCATTCATAAAATATTTTTTGAATTCACAAACAAAATAATAATACAATCAAAGCAATAGAATAGTTTTAGTTGAAAAAAAAGTAAAAGGGGTTTAGTTCTTGACTGTAATAAAAAGCCTTAAGCTGAAGAATTTCAAATCATTCAGAAAGGCGGAAATTCCGTTTGCTGAGGGCTTTACCGCAATTGCGGGCGCGAATGCAAGCGGCAAGAGCAATATTCTTGACGCGCTTCTATTTGCAATGGGAATAACCTCATTGAAACAATTAAGGGCTTCAAGATTAACCGAATTAGTTAACCATGATGCAAGCGAAGGTTATGCAAAAGTGGAGCTTGAAATACGGGACAACAATGGAAAGGAGTTTGTTGTCACGCGGATTGTGGACAAGCATGGAAAATCGGTTTACAAGCTCGACGACAAAAAGAAAACGCTCAATGAAATTCAATCGCTTCTTCTTGAAATCGGAATCAACCCCAGCGGCCACAACATAGTTGTTCAAGGGGATATTACACGCATCATTGAAATGAATGCAAAGCAAAGAAGGCAGGTTATAGAAGAAGTTGCGGGATTGCAGGAATTTGAGGAGAAAAAAGAAGAGGCAATTAAAAAACTTGAGAAGGTTGAACAGAAAGTCAAAGATGCAAATCTTATTTTGAATGAAAGGGAAGCATATCTTGCACAATTGGAAAAAGAAAGGGCAAATGCGCTCAAGCACAATGAGTTGCGCGAGGAACTCAAAAGAGCAAAAGCAACAATTCTCAATGAGGAAATAAAAATTATTCGCAAAGAACTTGATGCCGCGAAAAAAAGCCTTGAAAGAATGCAGACCGAAATAGAGGAAAAGAGAAAAGAGCGAGATAAACTTCAGGAAGAGGAAAGGGAATTGGAGAATAAGGTTGAGGCGGCAACGAAAAAACTTATTAGTGCAAGCGAAGAAACTTATTCAGGTTTTGGGAAAGAGGTTGAACAGCTCAAGGCCCAAATAGGGATTGTAAATGAAAGAATGAATTCCAAAAATGAGGGTCTTGAAGCAAAAACCAAGAGAACAGCAGAATTAAGTGAAGCACTTAAAGATGCAAAAGAGAAAAAAAATGAAAAAAGCGCGCAATTGAAAAGTGCAAAGGATTCGCTTGATAAAATTGACGAACAACTAGAGGATTTGAAAAAGATTGTGAGGACAAAAACTCCGAAATTTGAGGAAAAGAAAGGCGGAATTGAATCCAAAGAAATGAGTTATCTGGAACTTGGAAAGGAGATTGAGAATTATAAGGAAAAGTTGCATGAAGTAAAGCTCAGGAAAAATGGTTTGGAAAAAGATGTGAAAAGCGCGGAGCACTCTTTGAAGGATCTTGAGGAGAATAGGAAAAGGCTCGAGGAAAAGCACGCTAAAATGCGCGAACTTACACAAAAATTCAAATTGCTTGAGGCAAAGGATCCAAAGGCAAAATTGGAGGCAAAGGAAAACGAGCTTGAAAAAATCGGATCGGAATTACATTCCACAAGGGGAAGAATTGAGTCCTTGGAAGAATCGCTTGGAAAACTTGAAGGAGTAAAAGGAGATTGTCCGATTTGTGAAACCCCTTTGGAGAAAGCAAGGCAGGAAAAGGTCGTTGAAAAAAGGAAACTTGAAATCCAAAAGCTCAAAACAAAGCTCAAGGGTTTTTCCGAGCAAAGGGAAACAATCCACGAGGAAAAGAAAAAGCTTCACGCGGAGGAAAAGGAACTCAGCGAACTCAAATATCATTTGAAAAATTTTGACGGAATTGATGTTGAGCTTACAAGGGTTCGCGAAAAAATTTCCGCGAACAAGGATATAATAAATTTGAAGCAATTCCACAGGTTTGAGGAAGAGGAAAAGGCATTGGTGGAAAGGATTTCAAAGCTCGAAAATGAGAGGAATGCGGCCGAACTTGTTATCCAGGAGTTTAAGAAGAGCGAGGCAAATTCCGAAATGACGCAATTGTTCCACAGGATGGAGGAACTCAATGAACAAAAAAATGAAAAGCAACAGCTTGTTACTGAATTGAAGGGAGATGTTGAGAGGAATCTTGCTGAGAAAATCCAAAGCATTGAAAAGGAATCAAAAACATTGGAAACTGAAATGGCCTTGTTGAAAAAACAGGTTGAGGAGCTTGAGGAAGAGAAAACGAAATCCGAAAAAAAGCTTGCGGAAGCGGAAAGCGCCCTGGAAAAATCTAATAAGGCCAACAAACTTTTGGAAGAGGAAAAGAACAGGATTACAACCAAAATCAAGAATATTTCGGAGAAAAGAGACACTCTTGGAAGGAAAATTGAAAATCAGGAACGCGAAATGAACGAATTGAATTTGCAGCAATCCAAAAATGATGTGAGAATTGTTGATTTGGAGGAAGAAAGCAAGGAATATCAGAATGTGAAGGCATTCCACGAGTTTGTTCTTAATGACCTTAGAAAAAGAATTCCTGAGATTGAAAAGGAAATAGACAAAATGGGTGCAATCAACATGAAATCATTGGAGGATTTTGAGCATTTCAAAAAAGAGGTTGATGATGTCCGCGAAAAGGCAAACAAATTAGATGAAGAGAGGAAAATTGTGCTTGAAATGATTGATAAAATTGAAGTACGCAAATTGAATGTTTTCATGGATTGTTACAATCATATTAACCGCGAGTTTTCACAGATTTATTACAATTTTTTCGAGGGAGAAGGAAGGCTTGATCTGAATGACAAGGAAGATCCTCTTGCGGGCGGACTTTTGTTACAGGCTAAGTACAAAGAGGGAGTTATGAAAAGCATTGATGCAATGAGTGGTGGGGAAAAAAGCCTTACGGCGCTTGCGTTCCTTTTTGCAATCCAATCTTTTGAGCCTGCTCCGTTTTACATTTTCGATGAGGTTGACGCAGCGCTTGATAAAGAGAATTCAATTAAAATCGGGAGAATGATCAAGGGACAAGCCGGAAAAAGCCAATTCATTTCCATTTCCCACAATGATTCGGTAATCAATCAGGCCGATCAAATAATTGGAGTTGCTTTGAACAAGCAGAAAAGCTCTGTAATCGGTTTGAGGCTTCCGAAGAAGGCACATGCTGAAGCCGTGCCCGCAGGGGAATGAAGGGAATTAGAAATAGGCGTAGTTCTATTTTAACAGGAATAATGCAGTTACAATACAATTTAATACAATTAAAGCAGTCTCTATGTAAGATTTTTATGCCTCAGTCTGATCTCATTGATGATTTGGATGACAATTATGGAAATTGGGTTGCTTTGGTGGTTAAAGGCGATGATTCCATGCCGCAGATGAACAATGCATTTGTGAAGAAGCTGGCAAATACAAGAAACATGAGGGGAATTTACATTACAATAAACAAACCTTATGAGTTTGTGGAAAAGAATTTCAGAAAATCGGACATAAAGCTTGATAATGTTTATTTCCTTGATTTAGTTACAAAGTACATGACCAAAAATGAAGGAATACATGTTGACAACTGTTCCTTTGTAGATTCCCCAAGCAACCTTACAATGCTTGCAATAAGTTTCATGCAGGCAGCGAAAATGCTGCAAAACAAAAACACTGAAAAGGAGCAGTGTATTTTCATTGTAGTTGATTCGATAAACACTTTTTTGGTGTACAATGATGAAACAGTTGTTAAAAAGTTTTTCCATTTTTTGATTTCGAAGGCGCGCGAACTTGGCTGCAAGTGTTTGCTTTTTTCCTCGAATTTGGAGGATGTTTCATCGCTCAACAGTCTTGTGGGAGATTTTTCTGATAAGGTGGTACGCTATGGCGGGTGAAGAATATGTTTTCATGCTGACGGCAAGCCTTTCGCTTTTTGCACAGGTTGTTTTTGTTTTTGGATTTGTGAAGCTCACGGAACCGGGCGTTAGAAAGATTTTCAGGTTCTTTTTCTTTGCAAACCTGTTGTTTTCCGTGAGCCAGGTTTCCATTCTTGTTGCAACAATTTTCCAGGGATTTAATTACAATTTTTTCATCGGCATAAACGCTTTTTTCAGTTTTTTTATGGCAGTT
>DASRUN010000056.1:0-10406 GCA_035655435.1 archaeon
ATCTGCCCGGCCTTCTCAAAGCCTCATCAATGCTGTTAACACGATTTGTCGCACCGATAACAATAACCTGGCCGCGCGCCTCCATTCCGTCCATCGCACTCAAAATCTGCGCTACAACACGTCTCTCAACCTCTCCAACAACCTCATCCCTCTTTGGGGCAATTGCATCGATTTCGTCAAAGAAAATAATTGAAGGAGCATTCTTCTCCGCCTCTTTGAAAACCTCGCGGATTCTTTCTTCCGCTTCTCCGACAAACTTGCTCATAATGCTCGGAGAACTAATGGAAATAAAATGCGCCTGGGTTTCATTCGCAACCGCTTTTGCCAAAAGAGTTTTACCGGTTCCTGGAGGACCATAAAGCAGAACACCTTTCGGCGGGCTGATCCCAAGCTTCCTGAAAATTTCAGGATGCTTCATTGGAAGCTCTATCATTTCACGAACTTTCTGAACCTGCTCATTCAAACCACCAATATCTTCATAAGCAATTCGTGGAATTCCGGAAAGACCGTCCTTGACCGGTTCTTCCTTCAAAACAAATTGTGTGAAATCCGTAACCTTTACAATTCCCCTGGGAACAGTATCAATAACCTGATAAATAAAACCCGAACCAAAAACGCTGATCAAGACCCTATCGCCCTTATGCAGCGGTCTCCCTATAAAATTTTTTTTCAAAATCCTATCATAACCGGAAGCAATAATCCTAACCTCTTGAGTAGGAGCGAGAACAACTCTTTTTGCCTCAGCAAACTCGGCTTTTTTCAAAATAACTTTTTCGCCCAAACCAACGCCCGCATTGCGCCTGATGAGATTGTCCATTCGTATGATGCCCCTTCCCTCATCTTCCTGCCTTGCAGGCCAAATTACCGCTGCGGTTTTCTGTGCCCCGGTTATTTCAATGATGTCTCCCGAAGTAACGCCAAGATCGTCTTTGGTTTGCCTGTCAAGAGTTATAATGTTTCTTCCGACATGAGAAGGATCCGGTTCCTCTACTCTGAGGGTTATTTGTTTCACGGGCTTATCGCTCATAATCATTGAAAGCCAGTAAAGTAATATTAATATTACTAATTTGAAAGTGAAACGCTTAAGCCGTCAGCAGGAAGCAAAGCCGAAATATCGTCCAAATTAGCATCAAAACCGGTTTTTTGCCTGAAAAAGGCTTTGATTTTTTTGGACGCAACTCCTTTAGAATCATTGCCAAAAGAAACCGGAACAATAAAGGAACATTTTGTTTTTACCGCGGCAAGAGGCCCTGAAAAAATCCTGTTTTTACTATCAATGCCGATTGAAAACTCAAGCGGGGTTTTTTTGAACCACTCCCTTTTTCCATAAACCATGAAAGCGCCTGTTCCAAGGGATTCGCCGCTTGGAGCTTTTTTACTGACTTGCTCCGGAGAAGTAGAATAAACATCAACCGCTGAAATTTTTTGTGCCCACGCCTTTGAAAACACCGCTGCAAAAATCGCGGCCTCTTTTTTTGAAATTTCTCCGGGAATTTTTCCGATTGTTTTCAAAAGTGTGTGGGGCGCGCCGTGAACATCGGCATGGAAATAGAAATCGTCTTTCTCCATTATTTTTTTTACAATTGTTTCATTTCCTTTCGCATCCCTTCCCGCAACAACAAGAAAACCTTCGCCGGTGTAACCCCAATGAAATTTTTCAAACCATTCTCGCTTCCTTTTCAGCACAAGCTTTTTTCCCGGAGCGTTTTTCAAATTTGTTTCGGATTCAAGCTTTTTCCTCAATTCCGTAAAACCTTTTTGCAAACCCGCGAGTTTTTTTTTCGCCTTTTTTGACCTCAAATAATAGTCATTGGCATTTTCTTGAATGGTTTTTGTAAAATCTATTTCCACTTTCATCAATCAAAACCCTTGTCCTTTCTAATTATTTTTATCATGGAACCCGTGCGCGAAGAAAATTTGTAAAACGGTTCCGTAACATAAAAAATATCCCGCTTCTTCACAAAATCATGGATTCCCGGAATTTTCTCATAATATTTTTCGTTCACCCTTGTATGGTATGATTCTATATCCCTGTAAATGTGACGCTGAACAACATTAAAGTTTCCGGATCCGATGAGCCCCCCCATGTAATAAAGATGCGGATCCTTGTTCACTTCATTCAAATATTTTTTGAAAAAATCCTTGTCGGTAAGATCGATCTGAAGCAAGGTCAAAACCTCGAGCTTGTAACCGAACTTCTGGAAATTTATTTTCGGACCAAAACCCGTAAGAAGGCCTTCCTTTGAAAGGAAATCAAGTGAGGATTTTATTGTCGCCTTATGATAGTCTGTGTGCTTCTGGATCTGCTTTACATTAGGAGAAACCGAACCCTGCTTGGAAAGGGCATCAAGAATATTAAGCCTTACCTCATCATCCACGCGCATTACACTTGACATACAAATCAATATCTTTTAGGTACATTTAATTTAATAATAGTATACAAAAAATCACATTCAAATCTTCTAAATTAATATATACTTTATATGGAGCAAATAGTATTGTAAAGATCGGGGGGATCCAATCCTAACAAGTGAATCAAGTATAAATTTGGAGTGGGGTTAGGCTCACCAAGCTATTTGGATAAATTAGAACTCCACTCCAAAACTAATTTTGGATCCCAAAAGGGGGGAAATAAAATGATCGTAATAATAACGGCAATATTTACCATGGCAATATTTTTAGCATTACTAAAAAAGCCATTGATTTTTTCTGAAAACCTAAGTTAAGCTTGCTTCAGACGGCTCTGCTTTTTTTGCAGAGGTTTTCTCCGCCATTGCTTTTTCCGCAACCTTCTTTTTCCATTCGTCCTTTGTTTTGCAATCCGGGTTAATGCACATTTCAAACTTATAGCGCGTACCCATAACTCTTATCATTGGCCTTGAACATGAATCACAAATTTTTTCAATGGGAACAAGTTTTCCTTTTTGCGGAAGAGGATAGGTGTTTGTGCACTTTGGATAGTTAGTACAGCCGAGAAAACGCTTTTTGTTTTTGCTCACTAACATTCTCAATTGACCCTCACATTTATCGCATTTCCCCATAATTGAATCCGCCCTAAACGCAACTCTCAAATGCGATCCGATATCATCTTTATTTTTCAGCATTCTTTCCAAAATTTCGTGCAAAAGTTTTCTCGAAACATCCACAACCTCGGCTTTAGTTTTTTTTCCCGCGGCAACCTCATCCATTTCCTTTTCAATATGCGCGGTCATTTCTGCTTTAACCGCATCAACTTGATTTCTATCCAAAGAATCAATAACGGAAAAGGCCACTTTGGTTGGCTCGATTGTTTTCGTGCCTGAAATATAGCGTCTGCCATAAAGTTTCTGAATTATTGTATGCCTCGTGCTTTTAGTTCCAATTCCAAGATCCTCCATCAACTTTATCAAAGTAGATTGGCTATATCTTGAAGGCGGCTGGGTTTCCTTTGCAAGCAAATCAAGTTTTTTCAGAGGAACAACATCTCCCTTTTCGAGCTTTGGAAGAATAACTTCTGAAATAACGGAGTAAGGGTAAAATTCTTTCCAACCTGCTTTTTTGATTCTCTGGCCATGTGCAATAAACGGTTCTTTATTCACATCAATTTCAACCGCCAAATTATCGGTAATTGCGTCTTCCGCAAGCGTGGCAAAAAACCGCCTCACAATAAGCTCGTAAATTTTCCAATGACGCTCGCCCAATTTTTCCTTTGGAGCAGCGGTAGCGGGATGAATTGGAGGATGATCCTTGGTTTCCTTTTTCCCCCTTGAAGGATCCAATTTTGGCAGGGCAAGAAAATAATCAGCCTCTTTCCTGAACTCCGGAACAGAACGCAGTTCCAAAAGAATTTCCTTCAAATCCAAAGTGTCGGAATAAACCGTGTTATCGGTTCGCGGATAGGAAGTATAACCCTGTTGATACAATGATTCGGCTATTTCCATTGCCTGGCCGGCACTAAAACCCAAAACGGTGGCCTGCCTCAAAAAATCAGTTGTGTTAAACGGAGTAGGCCTCTTGAGAGTTCTTGTTGTTCCTTTGATGGATTTTACAATCCCTTCTTTCGGCTTTTGCGCAAAAATTTTTTCGGGCCTTTCTTTTTCCCAAAATTTTCCTTCTTTATGCTCGGCCTCAAAAGTTTTTTTGTCTTTTTCAAAAAGAGCTTTTAGTTCCCAATACTTTTGGGATTTGAAAGCCAATCTTTCCTTTTCACGCTGCACAATCAATGCCAATGCAGGAGTCTGAACCCTTCCCACACTCAAATATTCTTTCCCGAGGCGTCCCGAAACAAGAGAAATGAATCGCGTGAGAACCGCGCCCCAAATCAAATCTATTTCTCTTCTTGTGTCTGCTGAATCGGCAAAATTATAATCCATTTCAACAAGATTGGAAAATGCGTGCTCCAAATCCTTTTTTGTGATAGCGGAAAAATATGCGCGCTTCACTTTTATTTTTGGATTTTCTCCTTTAATAAAATTCAATGCCTCGAGGCCGATGCTTTCCCCTTCGCGGTCGGCATCGGTTGCTATAATGACTTCCTCCGCGTCCTTCGCAATTTTTTTCAAACCCGAAATAATTATTTTTTCTTTTCCAACATAATCAATTTCGGCATCAATCAATTTTCGGAGATCGGTTCCAACCCAATAACTGTACTTTTTTGGAAACTCAACATCAACAATGTGACCGCGCAAAGGCAAAACAACATAATCGGTTCCATCGCGCGTGAACTTAAAAGCCTGCGCCGAACCAACACTTGTTAGTGCAACATGTTTTCCCGCAAGAATCTGCGCAATATTCTGACCTGCAATGGCCTTTTCAGAAACAATTATTTTCACTTAACACCAACCAATAGTTTTATTCCGGAAAAAAGAATAAAAACAAGGCAGTGGGAAAAAGGACCTTAATCAGAATATAGAACTGCGTGTGTTTTTTGGAGATATTGCCATGGCTCGAATTTTTTCTTATAATCTAAAAGGGATTGAAACTCGCTTCCTCCAAGATTGGCGTATTTGTAACCTCTTACATTTGCCTCTTTTAGCAATTCAAAAATTATTGCCTCTGAAATACCTTTTATTGAATTATTGGAAGTAACATTCGTATAAAGTCCGATAGCAGAATCTGACAATTTATATCCAATAGAGAAAGCAAGCGGTTTTCCGTTCACAAAAATGAGTTTTGCGAGAAAATCATTTCCGGCAGCACCCGAATCAATTAACTCTAAAAATTTCCTGTGTATTTGAGCAGAATGAAGTATTATTTTGTCTTCCTTCAAATAATCTTTGTATCTGCCTTTTATCATTGCGAGCCATTTTTCAATTACCATATCGGCATCTTTCGAATATTTTTTGGAATAATTTTCAACCGAATAATTTTCCTTATAAAAACTATTAAGACGATACCGCAATATTTTGTGAACACGACCTTTTAGAGGAATTAAATCTTCAAGTTTAATTATGGCTTCAGGAAAAGTGTCATCATCATACTTATAATTCCTATTCCAACCGCTTCCAGGCACATAATCTGTGCAGCCGAGTTTTGCAAAAATTTCAAATTGTTTACTTGTAAGATTTTTGAAAATGACTTCTTTACCGGAAAGTGCAATCAATTCTTTTGCCAATTTGAAAGCTTTTTTTTCAGAATTTTCTCCTAAGAACTGTACTATTGCAAACGGAGTTTCACCCGGGGATTTTGTTGTGAAAGCGATTAAAGACTCGCCATCAAAATATTTATAGCCTCCAAAAATAGTAGACTGAATTGCGTAAAACCAACTATTAGAAAAATCAAAAGAATTTTTGTTCTTGAAATAGAACTGATTGAAAAGTTCTCTGTCTTTATCCGTGATTTTTGTAACGTTTTTAATATTTAAAATATCAGTAAACAAAGAAGTGGAATCTTTTTTATTTTTCATATAAAAAAACCCAGAAATGAAAAAATCAGAGACGTTTCTGCAAAGAAAAAGAAGGAAGGCTCTTTGATTTCTTAACCTCTGAAATCACAACCAATGTTTTGATGTCCAAAACTCCGTCAAACTTTCCAAGAGCATCAACAAACTTTTCGGCAGAATCCAAATCAGGAATAACAAGCTTTGCAACAAGGTTGTATTCGCCCAAAACCTGATAAAGTTCCAATACATAATCAAGTTCCTTAAGTTTCTTGATCACATCCTTGTTCTTGGAAAGCTCGCTCCTAATCTGCACAAAAATAGGGTTCTCATAACCCAAAACCTTGAGATTCAAGTCAGCGGTAATAGAGTTAATTATTCCGCGTCTCTTGAGGCGCTCAAAACGCTTCTTAATGGCAACATCCGTAAGCTTAACCTCGGAGGCAATAGTGCTGAAAGACGCTCTTCCATCATCCAAAAGCAGGCTTATAATCTTATGATCAATATTATCGAGAGAATCCAAACTAAAACAGCTCCATACTCAATGATTCAAACACAAAAGCATTAAAAAGTTAATTTTCCGAAAAAACGTGAGGGATAAGAACCATTCTTGTGCAATATTTTCATGGAAGAGAAACCCGTAAAGGAAATCATCCAGCAAATAGCCTTTGAATGCCAGGAAAGCGGCGCAACAAAATGGGAAATACTCAAAGTAATAAAAGAACTCGAGGAATCAAAAGCCCAACCGCAGCAACTCAGGAAAAAGGCCGCGGAAGTGCTCCAAAAACTCAATCCATCAGCAGCCAAAACATTTTTGTCATTTGAAAAATTAAGAGTTTTTACTTCCAGAGAAAAAAGAGAGGCATTTGATAGGGGAAATATAATAAAATCGCTTTTGAAGGAAACAAAAGTGAGTCGAGCCGTTGCGGAAAAAATCGGGAGCGAAGTGGAAGATAAAATAAAGGATTTAAATCTCGAATACCTCAACACGCAAATTATAAGAGAAATGGTAAACGTAAAACTCCTTGATTATGGACATGAACAAATACACAATGAATATGCGCGCATCGGAATGCCGGTTTACGAAGTCGAAAAAAAACTTGCAGAAAAAAACTTTGAAAGCGGAGAAGAAATCCTTCGCGAATACAACTGGCTCAAAACAATAACGGGAAAGGCAAGGGAACTGCATTTTGATTCAACAATACACATTTTCAATGCGGAGGACTTTTCAACAAAAATATTCTGTAACGCACAATTTTTTTCCGAAAAAAAAGAGGACATTGCGCTTCTTGCAAAAAAAGCAGATGAAAAAACAACCATTCCAATAACCGTGAACGCACTTAACATGATGGAATGGCAAGGAACAGGAAAAGCAAAAGAACAGGCAGAACTAATTGACAAAATATTTTCAATTACAGGAAAGAAAAGAATTGCGGAACTGGCGCTTTTTAATGATTATGAATGGGCAAATCATTCCGGAAAAAAAGAACAGTCCGTAAAACTCGCGAACGCAATCCTCAACAACCAAAACCAATCCATAATCCCGGTAATAGGAGTGGACTCAAAATACAAAATTAAGCTCATAGAAAAAAAATATGGAAAAATTTTGATTGAAAATCATTCAAAGGAAAGAACAAGCACATTCCAATTCGGATGCATAACAGGAAATACCTCGCTGATCCAGCTCATAGGCATAAACCTCCAGAAAATGCTCGAGCAAAGCCTCAACGAGGAAATGTTCTTTGAAACACTCAACGAAACACTTTCCATTTGCACTGAACTCTCGGAAAAAAAACGAACAATACTGGAAAAAACCGAAGGATTTACAAAACAAGAATTGGAAAGCGGAACAGGAATAGCATTAGCGGGATTGCTGAATGCAAGCAAAGCGCTTAATGAAACAAACCCTGGAAAAGTTGCATCCGAAATAATTTCCGCGGCACAAAAACAGGATTATTCTGTAATCGATCTCAACACTGAAAACGTGCTTACAAAATTTGGAATAACGGAAAGCAAAGCGGAAAAGCAAGCATTATTTTTACAGTTGAATTCAAAACATAAAAAAAGCTTCGGATTCAAATACGAAACAAATTCAATGAAAGAAGCAGAAGAAATGCTGGAAGAACTCCCTCTAATAGAAATTAATCTTTCGCATGATAAATCTTTATGATTGCAAATCGCTCCATGTAAAGCCTTGTTTTAAGTGCTTCGAAAAAAGGAACCAGGAAAACCAATGCAATTAGAATTGAAACAAAATTTCCAACAAGGAAAACAGAATCAATGGCAAACTCAACAAACTGCAGAACAGCAACTGAAACAATGCCGAAAACCATGAGCTTGATGAACAAACCTGAATTCTTTCCTATAAAATCCCAATTTGTGAGAATAGAACTTGTAAGACTTTCCTCATCCACAACAATGGTTTGTGCCAAAAATAAAAACGAAGAAGAAATCAAAAGCAAAGCAAAATTAATAACAACAGGTGGAACCCCCTGGTCAATTAGGAGCGAAGAAATTATCGCACCCAAAATAGCGAAAATCGCGAGGAACCTGAAATACTTGAAGGCAAACAAATGTATTTTCTCATTCAAATAATGCGCGGTTCTGACTTGACTCAGGTCTTTTCTTACCGCCAGAACGATCAGACAAACCAAAAGAGAATAAAAATACAGGAACAAAAGGGAAAAAACAAGCAAAAGAACAAGCTCAATAATAGGCTCGGAAAGAAAACCATAATCTATGAGAACTGTTCCCGAAGAAACAAAAATAGTGGAAAGCAAAACAAACGGCAGGACAAAAACAAGCAAAAGCGAAAAGCTGAAAGCTGTTGAAAAATTCTTTGTATAACTCCTCCAAGCCTCGGCAAAAACCATGAGAAAAAAACCCCTTTATATAAAAGAAGAGGAACAGTGAAGGGCTTAAAAAATTATCATTTAGAGGAAAACCTAAAATTTGGGGCAACAACCAACAAAATGCCGTTTAAAGCCAATCGGCAAAAATACGCATATTTTGGCCGGAACGCGGAAAAATACACGCAATTACTGCTTATTCATCTGCTCAAAATTTTCAATGAGAACCCTTGCGCCCCAGCCACCTATTCCTGCTAGAACAAAGTAAATGAAGCTTGATTCAATGAACAATTTTACATAATCCAATTGAAAAACAGAAATATCCACATTGCTCAAAAAAGCTTGGTTGCCGTAATAATAGTACACTGCAACATAAAATGCGAGGAATGCACCCAAAACAAAAATTACGGGAAAAAAATAGTAAAAATACTCTCCGAATCCAACCTCTTCCCT
Source organism: archaeon (assembly GCA_035655435.1). Lineage (GTDB taxonomy): Archaea > Iainarchaeota > Iainarchaeia > Iainarchaeales > Iainarchaeaceae > UBA493. The sequence goes on from DASRUN010000056.1 coordinate 9,160, forward strand.
AACCCATGGAATGAGCATGTAAATGAAAAAAAATCCGACTATCGGAAACAAGAAAAGCGTGTAATCCAACCTTGAAAAATCCCAAGTAAAATTCCAATCCTGCAACGGAGTAAAACCTGCAAGCGCAAAAAGAACAACATAAACCGCGAGAAAAACAAACAAAATCTTGAGCAACCTTGAATTCATAAAACCAAATAATTTTGCCCCTCAATCGGTTTAAAACCATTATCATTCGAAGTCATTTTTATGGCGGAAACCATGGAGCTTCCTTGGATAGAAAAATACCGGCCCGGAACGCTCGAAGAAGTTGTGGGACAAACCGACATAACCAAAAGACTCAAAAGCTACGTGAAAAACAAAAACATGCCATCACTCATGTTTTCGGGAAGCGCCGGAATAGGAAAAACATCCTGTGCAGTTGCCCTTGCAAAAGAATTCTTTGGAAATAGTTACTCGCAAAACTTTTTGGAATTAAATGCTTCAGATGAAAGAGGAATTGATGTTGTCCGCGATACAATCAAAAACTTTGCAAGAACACTTGCATTTGATTCAGGATTCAAAATCATTTTTTTGGATGAAAGTGACGCATTAACAACAGACGCACAACAGGCGCTCAGAAGAACAATGGAGAAATATACGCGCACTTGCAGATTTATTCTTTCTTGCAATTATTCCTCAAAAATAATCGAACCAATACAATCCAGATGCGTTGTTTTTAGATTCAGGCCGCTTAGTCCAAAGGAAATAGAATACAAAATAATGGATGTCGTGAAAAAAGAAAAACTTCACATAGAGGAAAAAGCCGTTCAGGCAATAGTGTATGTTTGCGAAGGAGATATGAGAAATGCGATCAATGTTCTCCAAGCTGCAGCTTCAACCGGAGAAAAAGTTTCCGACAAATTGGTTTATGAGGTTAGTGCAAGGGCAAGGCCGGAGGAAATAAAGCAAATGATACACACCGCGCTGAAAGGAGATTTTTTGGAAGCACGGAATTTGCTTGATAAATTAATGTACGAATATGGAATGTCGGGAGAAGATGTAATTTTGCAATTACACAGGGAAATGATAAACATGCCGGAAAACGAAGTTGACTCGAAAACAAAAATCGAACTTGTTGACAAAATCGGCGAATACAATTTTAGAATGGTTGAAGGCGCGAATGAAAGAATACAATTGGAAGCGCTGATTGCACAGTTTTTAAAATACAAAAAATGAAAAACCAAAAAAATAGAATTCTCAAAATGACA